>JAFXMJ010000347.1 GCA_017530465.1 Bacteroidales bacterium | reverse complement strand
CAGGAAACCGTGGCATCCGACATTTTCTTCCTATACAACGACCTCGACAACGATACCGCCCGCGACATCTGCACGATGCTTGGCGACATCCGAAAAGTCACCAAACTCAGCATCAGTATGTCGAGCGAGGTGGATTACAATACGTACATCAAGCAGCAGCTTGCAGTCAGCAAGGTTGGAGTGGTGTATTACAATTTTGCGGGCGACTGGGCTGTGTCTTTCGCACGGCAGGTGTGGAAGGACACGGGTGGCAATAGCGGTGCTACTCCGCTCTGTGTGGTAGGCAACAGCGACCACGCAAAAACAAAACAACTTGATATTTTTGCTGGACTAATGGAATGTATCATCGACGACCAACTGCGCATTCCGTTGGACATCAATATGTTTTTGGACAAAAATAATCAGAACCAATGAAAAACGGCATCTGTCCATATCCGGGTCTGAGACCTTTCACAGAAGAAGAATCAATTTTCTTCAAGGGGCGCGACACTCACATTCGCCAGATTGCGAAGCTCTTGGAAGAAAACAAAATGGCGTTCATCACCGGTGCATCCGGCGACGGCAAATCGTCGATGGTGTACGCCGGTGTACTGCCTTATATACGCGCCGGTTTTACAAGGGCAAAATTCAATAGCTGGCTCATATTCGATTTCAAGCCGCAGCGCAACCCGCTCGCAAGCCTCGCCGAGAGTGCCGCCAAGGAGATGGATATGCCCTACGATTATATGTTGAGGGAGTTTAAGCGCGGATTTTCGACGCTTGCCCGTATGTACGTAAATTCAGAATACTACATCGAGGACGGCGACTATGCCGCCAACAAGGGCAATAACCTGCTCATCATAGCCGACCAGTTTGAGGAGGTGTTCACTATGAACGAAAACTTCCACGACGGCACCCCCAGCAACGACTCCTACACCTGCATCAACCTCCTATTGGAGACCATCAGGATTGCAATCCGCGAAGACTTGCCGATATACGTGATATTTACAATGCGTAGCGACTATATTTCGCAGTGCACCGTCTTCAAGGATTTGCCCGAATTTATAGCATACTCGCAATTTTTTGTACCACAGCTCAAACGCTCCGAAATCCGCCAGGTAATCGAACAACCTGCACAACTCGCGGGCGGCAGCGTATCGTCGAGGCTCGCCGAAGTCCTCATCAACAACCTCACTTCGGGTTTTGACCAATTGCCTGTGCTGCAACACGCCCTCAACCTCCTTTGGAAGACAGCCAACAACGGCGAGACGCAGCTCGACCTCATCCACCTCGCCAAAATCGCCGGCATCGCCAAAGACGTGCTCAGCGACGAGGAGCAGAAGGAGTTTGACCGTTGGTATTTCACATTGCCTGAATATCGAAAAAAATACTACGACTCGCCCGACCTCAACAACGTGCTCAACGCCCACGCCGGAACGCTCTACGAATCGGCATACGACTATTTTATGAAGCACGCCGACTGGGCTGACAAAAACATCACCCCCGAACAGAGCAAAAAAATCATTGAGACCGCGTTCAAGTCGCTCACCAAGATAGACAACAACCGACAGGTGCGAAACCGTTGCACCCTCAATGAAATCACCGGCATCATCAACAATCCCGACATCACAGCGGCGACAGTGTGCGGCGTGCTCAATATATTCCGCAGCGAAGATAACACATTGCTACGCCCCTTCGCCGTCGAGGGCAAGCTCGATACGCAGTACCTCAGCGGCGAAACAATGCTCGACGTCACGCACGAGGCATTGATACGTAACTGGCAGATGCTCTCGCATTGGGACGTTGAAGAATTGGAAAACCTCAATACCTACAACGACTTCAACGGTCAGGTGCAGCGTTGGATAGACAACAACCGAAACCCGGAGTTCCTTCTCGCGGCGGGCAACTACGCCTTCTTCAACGATTGGTATCAGAAATGCAAACCAAACCCGCATTGGATACTCAAACACGACGCATCCACGCGCCCCGACAAAGAAAAACTCCGCGCCGCCACAAGCCGTTACGAACTCTGCGAGTCGTATCTCAATCAGAGCGACGAAGCCATCAAAGCCACAGAACGCGCCCACCGCAAAAAAATCGCTCTTGCTATTGGCGGCCTTGTGGTATTCGTAGTGGGACTTTTGATATTCTCGATGTGGGCAATGGATGAGCAGAGGAAAGCCGAAAAAGCAGAAGCCGAAGCCATCGCGGACAGAGACAAAGCTCAAAACAGCGAAGCTGAAGCAAAAAGGCAGAAAGATACCGCAGATGTTCAACGCAATAATGCAAAAAATGCATTAGTAACAGCGGAAAACGAAAAGAAACGTGCCGAGGATGCGTACAAAGAAACATTGAAAGCCCTTAAATTGGCAGACAGTGCGCGTAAGGCAGCGGAACACAGCGAAGAGCGCGCCAAACGAAGTGCCAACGATGCCGAGCAGCGTCGCAAGGAAGCAGAAGATGCAGGGGATCAAGCGAAGAAAGCACAACAACAAGCCGAGCAAGCTCAACAAGAAGCAGAACGCCTTTATTATGTCACCCTCTGCAACACCCTCGCTATGAAGGCTAAAAACCAATACGAGGACACTCGTCTCAACCTCCGCCTTGCCAACGAGGCATACAAAATCAGTCAGGACAACGGCATGAACGCCAAGAAAAATCCTGAACTTTACGACGCGATGCTCTACTCGCTCGAGCAAAACGGAATCATTGAGCCGTTGAAACTCGACTCCAAGCCCAAGAAATCGTTTGCCGTCGATAAGAGCGGTTGCATCATCACCATCGACAACGACGCCATTATCTCCAAATACAAAATTATGCCGGGCGGCAAGACGCAGCGCATAATGACTAACGATGACAATTCCGACAGACTCCCCGTGGAGACCGCTGTATTTGCTTCGTCTGACGTCGTGGTGTATTCGCTCAAGGACAAGACCTCGTACATTGCCGACGTCACCAACAAGACCCGCACGCCGCTGCCTGTAAAGACCGATTACATCCGCAACGCATCAGTATCGCCAGACGGCAAGTCGTGCGCCGTAGCCTACAACAACGGCACTGTTGCCATCGTGCCCACCAACGGTATGCCGTCCAAAGACCAGGTGAAAGACTTCTCTACAAAGCTCACCGACGTTCTTTGTACTGGCAATGGCAATGCATACGTACTCTGCCACGACGGAAGCCTCATCAAGTGGGATTACAACAACAATAAGGAGACGCGCCTGCTCGCCCCGACTCCGGGAAAAAGCGCGTTCAAGATGACGCAAATCCCCAAGAAAAACCAGCTCGCGGTATGTTATAGCGACGGCACAATACAATTCCTCGATATGCAGAGCGGCAAAGTAGTAGCTAATAAGCCGGCAGGACACACCAAGCTCGAAAACATGCTCTACGACCCCAAGACCGACATTCTCGCTCTCGCCTCAGCCGACAAGCGCATCCTCCTCTACAACGTCAACGACCTCAACGCTACGCCTATCGCAATAGAGGAGCATAGCCTGAGTTACAACAACAACAAAGCAAAAGTCAAGTCGATGTTTTTCAACGACAAAGGCGTGTTGTTTGCCCTTACAGACGACAACCAGCTCCACTTCTGGGACACCGACATAACAACATACGCCAACACCCTGAAAACCATGAACCTCTCGCCGCTTTCTCAGAGCGAGCGCGACATGATTCTCGGAGGCGAATTATCAGAAAAATAAAAACTCTGACACGATGATGAAACGATTTGTATTCTACATACTACTCACAGCAGCAATCATGGCAGCCGCACCGCTCGTTGGTACGGCTCAGAACGATTCGCCGCTATACCAAAACATAATCTCCGACGACACTTCCGCACCAATCGACACCACGACGTCGTGGCTGCAAGGCGCGGACAAAGACAAGCATCAGAGCCAGGCAAAAGACTCTCTGCCGACCATCAGCTCCGACGAAGAAATCGGCGAGCAAATGCGCAACCTCCAACGCCTATATCTCTCGGGCAAATATAACGAAGCCCTGCAACTCGCACAGACCATCAGCGAAAAATACCACCCTCTCGACCCCGAAGACGAAATAGACCGCCAAAAATACGTAATCGCCTCGCTCAAAGAAATGGAGTTCAACGAACAGGCAGACAGCGCGGCAAAAGTATTTCTCGGCAAAAATCCGTTCTACAGCAAATACCAAAAGAAGAGCAGCGACCCCGTGCCTTTCAAGGAAATCATCGACAACTATTACACGACGCCGAGGTTTTCGGTATGGGTGAGCGTAGGAAAACAATTGACTATGCCGATAGTCGACACGGTGCACGTCATCACTGACACAGTACATATGGAACCAAACTACGAAATCACGGACAACCAGATAGTACAATTGGGTATTGAATACCACCCTTGGAAATACCTATCGCTGTCGCTTGCTGCTATGTACACCAAAGACGAGTACACGCGCACCATCAACCGCAATTCCACCACCAACGGCATCGAACGCACTGCAACCTCAATATTCCACTACCATGAAGAATCCAAAGTAATTGCCTTGCCGCTACGCATAGAGGGATATTGGATACGCAAAGACTATCAGAACTGGGTGCCGAGCCTGTACGTCGGCATTATGCCCAAATATGTCTTAAAATCCAAATACAACGCTTACACGGAAGTGCCGGGACAGCCTCACTACCAAGTAGAAAACAAGGCTCACAATCTCGACGACAAGACGAGGCTCAATGTCGCCGCAACGTTTGGCTTGAAAATCAACTACAACTTTCGCCGCCTCACGTTTTTTGGTGACTTTGGTATGAATATGGACTTCAAGCCGTTCAACAATCCCGACGCGGCATACTCCAACGCCGACCTCGCATACGACAAACTGTACATACCGGACAGCTTCAAGATAATAGAGGTGTACGCATTGATGGGCTTCAAGGTAAACCTGAGCTACAAGACCATTGCAAAATACGGTTATGGACACTAATTTTTATGCAAAAATGACAATGAAGACAACAGCATACATATTACTTCTGATAATGGCGACGGCGTTCATATCCTGCGGCGACGAAGATGGTATAATATACGTCCGCCAAGATCAATTGGAAATCAAGTCGATTCCGGTAACGTCTGTGTTATCCCCATATCTCTTACCCGATGGCTCATTGGCAATGCTTGAAAAGGGCGAGAGCAAAGGCGTTTTTATCGTACAAGAGCCACAGCAAACAGACCCTGTGGAATCCAATCCAGACGTTAATCAAAGCGTTCCGTCCACTGACACAGTGTACAAATCGGAAAGTGCTTTCTACCTTGTGAAACTTAGCAAGGACGGCACGATAACCAAATCGCCACAATTCAACTACAATATGGTTGATTATTTGAACAACGTATCCGATGTAATATACTCCATCGACATTACCGCAAACAACAATTTTTACTGCAAATATTATTCTACCAACGAGCTGTTTGTATCAAAATTTGATGTTGGCGAATATTTGGACGGCGTTGATATGGTAACCAGTGATGATACACCATTTTGGGGATGCGCTGCAATAAGCGACAGCGAATTTGTCATCATCCGAGGCAACGACCCTGTAATGTACATCTACGACAGTCAAATGAATCTGAAGCAGCAATGCTCTCTTCCATATCTGAAGTACACCCAAGATGGCAATTACTATGTACATCCAATATGCAGCAACATAATGATAATCAAACCAAGTCAAATTGCAGACAATACGGTATATGAGTTTTATGTTTATTCTCTCTCTGGCGAATTGCTCAATTATGGCAGTTTCCCATATTTGCCCGACCGCATAGTCAACATCGTTGACCCTGCCACCAATACTTTCACACATGCTTACGCCATCACAAGTGATGCGCCTATTACAGACGAAGACGGCACTACATCACAGACGGGTGGCTCAATCATAAGACTCGACCAAAACGGCAGAGCAATCTACGAATTTACTGATTCTGAGTTTACACAGATTTTCAATGTAACCGAGCATAATGGCAGACTCATTGTCGCTGGTGTCAAATCTACTTATGCGTTTGACACCTTCTTCAACGCATTTGGTCACAATATCGACAGTGAGACTTTTTATTCCAACTTGTCGGGGCTGATTGTTGACATTGACGCTGCAACTGGCGGTGATCTAAAAACTTATCCAATCTCGCTTGAAGGCAGCGCAATGCCATTTGCCGTAGTGCCAGACGACAACAGATACTACGTATACATGGCAAGGTTTTTAAGCGATCAAATTAGGCAGAGAAGCAGCAGTGACGACAAATATGGCAATTCCATATTTATCTACCACATCGACGACCTCAATAAACTAAACAACGAATAACATCATGGAACTCTCGACACTCGACATAATACTGATTGTAATAGCAGTGGCACTCGCGATTGCGCTCCTCTACTCGATAGTGAAGCGCAAAAAACTCATCCTCCAGGCTGTGCGTCGCAACGAAATCCGCTACAACACGCAGCTACGCGAGGCGGAGAGCGAGATTCGCCGTCTTGCCATCATCAATAAGGATCTCAACGAGCAGCTCGAAGCCCCCAAGCGCAATTCTTTTGTACCAAAGGGCAAGGCGTCGCAGCTAATCGACACCGAAGCTCTCGTGGTGGAACAGAAAAAACTCGAACTTCAGCAGCGCGAACTCACCGACCGCAACAAGATGCTCTGGGACATGAGCCTTTCCATCGAGAAGGAGCGCAAGCACATCCAGGAACTCAAAAACGACATCGAGCGTCAGCACAAGTCGGTAACAGACAGTATCCGCTATGCAAAACTCATCCAAAACGCCGTGCTTCCGTCCAAGGAAATCCTCAAAGAATCGTTCCAAGATGTGTTTCTATTTTGGCGTCCAAAAAACATCGTCTCCGGCGACTTCTATTGGATGAAACGCATTGGCGACACTGTTATATTCACCGTTGCCGATTGCACGGGACACGGCGTGCCTGGCGCGTTCATGAGTATGCTCGGCGTGGCTTTCCTCAACGAAATCAGCGTGGAGACCGGCGCAGAGGCTACTCCCGCCCAAATTCTTGAAGAAATGCGCTGCAAAATTATCGCAACACTCCGTCAGACCACCAACCCCCTTGAGCCTAAGGACGGCATGGATATGGCAATTTGTGTATTGAACCTAAAAACAATGAAAATGCTCTTCGCCGGAGCGGACAACGGCATGTATCTTGTGCGCGGCACAGAGCTAATGGAATACAAGCCTGTCAAAAATCCAGTTGCCATCTATCCCCGTATGAAAGATTTCCAAAACTGCGAGATTGACGTACAGCACGGCGATTACATATATATGTTTTCCGACGGATACCAAGACCAGCTAAACGACGGAAGGAGCAAATTCACCTCGCGCCGTTTCCGTGAACTTTTGGTAAACATCAACGCCAAGACCAAGGTAGCCTCCGAGCAGGCCGACCTCCTCAACGCCGCCATCGAAGAATGGCGCGGTGACCAAGAGCAGCTCGACGACATCCTCGTTGGCGGATATTGCATTGGGTAATAGATTAAAGTTTAGAGATTAAAGATTAAATTCTATTTTGGCAAATCCTCTAACTTCTGCATCGTGAATTGCTCCTCCACGCCGTATATCGAGCATTTGCCATCTTTTATGTCAACATACGTGGTAACGTCCTGCATTTCAGCAATTTTGGCTGTGGCGGTCGCGTTGGCGTAATCGATGTTTTCTGTTCCTGATGTTATCTCGAATGTGCCGGTGAGTTCCACGATAGACATCAGCACGCCGGTAGTGGCGTTGCGCTTGTTGATGGTGGACACGAATGTGCCATTGTTCAACAAATACAACGATACAAACCTATAACAATCTTCCTTTTCGTAATAATCCTGATGACCATACCACGCCACGACCTTACTTATATCGTAAGCGTCAAACGGGAAATACGGCGGCACATACTCCACATCGTGTTCGTCGCCTTGATTGCCATTATTATTGTTTTGATTGCTGCTGTTGGTGCGGCATATAGGTCGGAGGGCAAATTCTACATTGCGGTAATAATACTCCAAAGGATGCACGCCTTCCTCGTCAAAAAACAGGTTATAAGAGCTGTACGAGGTGGATGTGTTCATCGATACAGTCCAATAATTGCCATTGACGCCGCCAAACTGTATAGTGCCGGAGACATTTCTGCCAGCCGCCGGCAAAAAGATGTAAGGGTCTTTGTTGACGTCGCTACCGCCGCGCCTGAATACGTAGTAGCCTTGTTTGCCGTTGAGGTCGCCCCACACCCAGTCGCATTGTTCGTATAGCTGGAGAAAATCGTTCTGATAGTCGTCGCCGCCTTGTGGCAGTTCGAGGGGTGAGCTCACCAAAGACGAACCTCTGTCCCACGCACTGTACATGCCGTAATCCTGATAATTGACCGCACCGACATTCTTGTCAGCCCAAAGGGTGTTCACGATGCCAAGATCCACAAGTCCGCTGCGGTTGATGGTGTCCACACCTGCCTTCACTTCGTCGTATGGCACTTTATAGAAGTTGGTAACGAGCGGAGTGCTGCTCTCCAACGCTATCCACAATTTGCCGTCCTTGCTCATTGTGTACTCCTTGGCATTGACTTCGAGCTTGTGCTGCAACGGCGACATCACAAACAGGAAGTAAGACATATTGTCTGAGAGCGACACGTCGTCGGGATTGCCGTACTCAAATCCAGCCAAATAGTAATGCCCGCACTTTGCCTTCAGATTGTCGAGCGACACGGTGTCCACATTGACATTCTCCCCGTCGGCAGGCGGCACATACAATGTGCCTTGCACATAAAAATCTGAGCTCATTTGGGTATCTACTTGCAACGTGCCAGCAAACACGCCGTCGGTGTTTTGGAGCTGCAATTTGCCCGAGATATATGCGTGGTTGATGTCGATAGTAAGCGGCATTGCGACGTCAGCCTCTGAGAATGGAGTTGGCGGCGTCACTTTTACCGAATACGGCATGCTCACAAAGAAGCGTGTATCCTCTTTGGTTTCTCCGTCGGAGTCGATAGTGATGTTGCTGTCTATCTTGTCGTCGTCATCGCCGCAGGATGCCAAAAGCCACAGCATTGCAAGCAGCATCGTCAAGTAATTGTTGTTTTTCATATCATTAAAATCTATTATTCACCCAGTAATTCGTGCAGCAGCGATAGCTCCTGCAATTCCATTGTTATCATTAGCATTGTCACTTGTCCGTTCTTGATGGTAAGCGGAATTGTGTAATCCCGACCGTCTTGACGGGCAGAAATCTCTATGTTCATATTTTGATAGTCGTAATTACCATCCGTAGCCCAATACGTACCTGCCGCCATTTCGGTGCCCTGTTGCATTCCGTCTTTTATCTGATTGAAACACACGGAGTACGTATTGTCATTGAACAGATAAAACACCCTGTAGCTCTTGTCATTAGCCCCCATTTCCTTGTACCATGCCGCCACTTGGTTCACCGACTGAGTGGCTGGGAAATAGATGGCTCGTACATTGATATGACTTTGAGTGTAATCCGTAGCCTCTGGCAATGCGCCGTCTTCTTTGGTGAACTGCTTGTTAAGCAAAGTACATTCGCCGTTGCTGAATACAATGTTTTTTTCTTCGGAGCCTAATGTCGCCATGATGGTGAAATTGTTGTAGGTGTCGTCCTCATCGCCTTCTATTTCATACACACCGGCATTGTTGATAATCCGTTCCTCTTTTTGCACCTGGTGTCGGGTGACGATGTATTTGTGGTCATCAAACAGGTACAATGCCCAAACATCCTTCCTTGTTTCGTTTTTGCAAGTGTACCACGCCACCACTGACGACGCATCGTATCCCGTCGGGAAAAACGCCGCGAGCGGCTTCAATTCCTGGTCGTATTTGCCTTCATCGTTGTAATTGTTGCCGTGCCTAATCGGACGCACCGACATGCTACCTATGGACGACTTGCTGATATGATTGTCGGTCTGCGTAAGTCCCTGACGGACAAAGAGTCGGTAGGCATTGTCGGCGTCGTATTCTTTGGACGACCAATATAGGCAGCAATCGTTGGAAATATGGTGGTCGCCGCTCATGGCACCTCCTGCCGGCAGGAAAATGAATGGATCTTTGCTTTTGTCAGTGTAGTCGCGCATAAAAAAATAACACCCTGTCACGCCGTTGTATTTGCCCCATTGCTGCTCCGTATTAGCAAACAGCAGTTCAAAATCGTTTTCATCGTCGTCTTTTTCTCCGCCGACAGGCAATTCCATAGGCAGCGTGATGCTTTCCTGCGCTTCGTCCCAGTCGTAATACTCGCCAAAATTCCATATATGTTCCGCGCCGACGTTCCTATCAGCCCAGAGCATATTGGTAATGCCAAAATCCACAAATCCTTCGCGGTCCACTGTATAGACGCAGCCGCCTTCCACCATTTCGTATGCCTGACGATAAAAATTGGTGACGATGGAGGTCTTTTCATCGACGGCTATCCACACTTTGCCGTCGGAGTTCACGGGATATTTTTGGCTATTGATTTTCATCCAATGCTGACACGGCGACATCCTGAACTCAAAATATGCCTTGCTGTCTTTTAGGGCGATGCCACCTTCTGAGCGGTACTCAAATGTCCCTACATACTTGTGTCCGCACTTGCTCATAACGTCTGCGAGCGATATGGTTGAGTAGTCGTCGGTTTCCCCACCGGCGGCGGGTATTTCTATTGTGGCGGTCAGAAGCAGCAAATCGGGAACATTGGACGGCATTTGCAGAGTGCCAGAAAAAGTGCCGTCCGCGTTTTGCAGCGTCAATGTGCCGCTCACATTCTTGCCCGTAATGGTCATAGCAAGTGGCTTGGCAACGTCTTCGGCGGTGAACTCTGGCGATTGCACATTCAATGTATAAGGCACGTCATATATGAAAACAGTCTGCCCCTCGTCGCCGCCCTCGTTGGGATTTGCGTGGTCGTCGTCCTTCTTATTGCACGACACCAAAAGTGCCAATGCAATCAAGAATATATGCAAGCAATAGTTTATTTTCATATAGTCAAATTATTAGAATCCTAACATTTTGCGTAGTACCGAAAAGTCTTGCAATTCCATCGTGTAATTCAGTATCGTACAACGTCCGTCCTTAAAGGTTATAGGCATTGCGGGATAATCAATTCCGTTGACATGGGCATAGACAGTTACGCTCATATTGCGATAATCGAGCACGCTGCCTTCATTCACAATAAAATTTCCGTCAGCAATAGTCACTTCCTTCCGTCCCCCGTCCTTTATCACGCAGCTCAATACATAGAAATCGCCGTCTGATGCCAAATACAAAACCATAAAATCGTTATACCTGGCATCTACCTGCTTATACCATGCCGTCAGCGTATGTAATTCTTGAGGCCAACGAAACCACAATGGGTTGACATCGGCATTGTTGACCGTAGCATCAGTATGCACCAGCTCTGTGAATTCTGTCTCTCGATGAAATTTCTTATCGTCAAAGGTCAATACGCTGTCTTTGATTTCTACGAGAATGGTGTCAATATGTGCCTTTATGTTGATTTTGAAGTTGTTGAAATCATCGTCCTTGGCACTATCGTACTCAAAATTGTCGTAGAGATGTAGCACCCTTCTGTCCTTATCCACAATATTTTGTGTGACGAGGTATTTGTTGTCGTTCATCAGATAGAACGCCCACTCCTCCTGTTTCACTTCGTCCTTGTATGAGTACCAGGCTTTAACATCCGACGTAGGATAATCGATGGGGAAAAAGGCTACAAGCGGCTTCACTTCTTTATGGTAAATGCCTTCCTCGTCTTGATTGTTGCCGCGCCTGATAGGACGCACCGACAAGCCGCCAAGAGACGATTTGCCGCAATAGCTGTTAGGAGATTTGTTGCCTACACGGAAAAAAAATCGGTAAGCATTGTCGTCGTTGTATTCCGTGCAAGTCCAGTAACAACCGTAGTCCTCCGTCGCGCGGGCACCACCATTCATAGTTCCTCCTAACGGCAGGAATAGGAACGGGTCGTTAGAGGTGTCGGTATGTCCAGGTCTGAAAACATACAATCCTTCCACGCCGTGGTATGGATCAATAAACATATCCGTGTTACGCCACAAGGTCTGATAATCATTGTCTTCACTGTAAGCAGGTCCACCCACAGGCAACTCCATAGGCATAGTGACGCATTTGAGAGCGTCTTCCCATACATAATAGTCGCCATAATCCCAAATATTTTCTGCGCCGACGTTTCTATCTGCCCAAAGGATGTTTCTGATGCCCATGTCCACATAACCGCTGCGGTCGATGGTGTAGAGAGTGCCGCCATCCACCTTTTCGTATGCTTGGCGGTAAAAATTGGTAATTACGGAAGTCCTGCCGTCAACAGCAAGCCAAACCATACCTTCGTCATTCAACCTGTATATGCTGTTGTTGATTTCCATCCAATGCTGACAGTACGACATCTTAAACAAGAAATACGCCTTGCTGTCTATCAATGCTATTGGTTCGCCGTGCTTGTACTGGAACGTAGCCGAATATTTGTGACCGCACTTCCGCATCAAGTCGGCGAGCGATATGGTGGAATAGTCGATGCCCTCCCCTTCTGCGGCGGGTATTTCTATGGTGGCTGTCAGCATCAACGTGTCGGGAGCATCCGACGGAGCTTTCAATGTGCCAGAAAAGAGGCCTTCTGTGTTTTGCAGCGTCAATGTGCCGCTCACGTCTTTGCCAGTAATGGTCATTACAAGCGGTTTGGCGACGTCTTCCTCTGTAAAAGACAAATACACCGCAGAGCCATCCTCGCTCTCGGTGTATGTCATCTTGGACATCGATTTTCCCGACGTCACTTGCAATGTATATGGAACGTCATATATAAAAGTGGTCGTGTGTGTGCTGTCGCTTTCGTCTGGGTCGGCGTCGTCGCTCTTGCTACACGACGTCACAAATACAGTGGCAGCAATCAATAAAATGGTAAATAAAAATTTCAAATTCATTTTTTCTAAAAATAGAGCTTATTTGAAGTAGTTGATGGCGTCGCGGAGGCTGTCGGCCTGCGAAGCGAGTTCCTCGGCATTTGCGGCAAGTTGCTCCGATGACGATGCGTTGCCCTTGACCGTGGAATTGAGCCTTTGGATGATGTCGTTGACCTGATTGGCTCCCGACGACTGCTCCATACTTGCGTTGGAAATCTCGTTGACGAGGGTGCGTGTGTTGTCGATTTTGGGTATGGTCTGCTGCATCACACTGCTTGCCTCCTCCGAGAGCTGGAGGCTCTTCTGCGACATCTCGACGATGCCGTCGGCGGCGTTTTTGGATTTTTCGGCGAGTGAGCGCACTTCCTTTGCCACCACGGCAAAACCTTTGCCGTATTCGCCGGCGCGGGCGGCCTCCACAGCGGCGTTGAGCGCGAGGATGTTGGTCTGGAAGGCAATTTCGTTGATGATGGAGATTGCGTCGGAGATCGACTTGTTGTTGTCCAAGAGGCTGTTGATTTTTTCCACAACCTCGTTGAACTTGTTGCAGGCGTCCTGGCTCACGGAGTTGGTCTGCTTTGCGTTGTAGGTGTTTTGCTCGATGTTGGATGTCATCTGCTCCATCGTTGCCGAGAGGTCTTCAATGTTGTCGGATTGCGACATCGAACCTTGCATTACCTCCTGCGAACTCTGGCTTACCTGCTCGGAGCTGATGGCGAGATTGTCCGCGCCGTCCTTTATGACGCCCACGATTTCGGTGAGTTTTGTGTTCATATCGCGGATGTCGTCGCACATATCGCCTATCTCATCGTCGGAATTGTATGTAATCTTGGAGCTCAAATCGCCGTTGGCTATGTTCTTGATTACCGTAGAAAGCTGCTTGAGCGGCTGCGAAAGCTGTTTTCTGAGGCATGTGACCACCGCCAATACTATCACTGTAACCACAATCGCCATAAAAACGAGCATCAGGAAGAGATTTCTATCAGCGGCAGTTTTGAGTTCCGAATCGGGCAGGCAGCCCACTACGAACCATCCAGGAGTGCCTTTGATGTTGTGACTCATCGTATAATAATTTTCGCCGGTCTCTCCATTCTTGCAGTACATCGCCACATTCTTGCCTTGGGTGACAGCTTCGCCCACTTTTTCAAGTCCGGGCCAAGCCGCCTTGCCATCGTTGACGAGGTTGAATGTCATTATAATTTCGTCGTATATGGAGCCAATCACTGTGGATTTTTCGTCCACGATGTATGTGATGCCGTTGCGACCAAACTGACACTCAGCCACCACCTGCTTCAATGTGTTGAGGGATACATTGGCACAGAACGCACCAACTACCGAACCATTACGCTTGATTGGCACTGAGAGTGTGTATTTCTTTTCGCCGGTGGATTTGGAAATGTCCGGGCTGGACATCGAGAAGTCCTTGTGGTTTTGGAACACGTCTTTGAAGTACGAGCGGTCGGCGATGTTGGTCTTTACGAAACCTTTGCCCGCCACATAATAGCTGCCGTCGGGATATGCAACAAAGAGCATGGAGAAGTATTCCTTCTTCTCATTGGCAAGCTCTGTGAGGTGGTCGCCATATCGCTGGTCGTCCATCGTTGTGAAAATCTCCTCTGATGCAATCCATTTGAGCTCCTCGGTCATGGTGGAGAGCTTGGTGGTGACTTCGTTGGCGGATTTTGCCGACAATTCCTGCATACAGTACTCGAAGAGCTCCTTCTGCGACTTGTAGCTTATCTGGTAACTTGCCACCATCATTGCAGCCAGCGTGATGACCACGATGGGGATTATTATTATCAATATTTTAGAATACAATGACTTCTTTTTCATAATGTTTCGGTTTTATTAATTGTTGCATATTTCATTGATTTACAAAATACGTGCCTATGTTTGCAAGTGCATTATTTTGGCGTCCTAATGTATTACTTTTTTTTGCGACAATGGGCATTTGGCGTGTTAAGTAAATGTTAAGTTTGGAGATTGGGTATAAAAAAAGCCCCGGAACTTAATCCGAGGCTTCTTCGAGAGCGGTTGCCGGCCGCCATCTGTTATGACTCCGGCGTAGGTTTGTAAGTATTCTCTACCACAATGAAGCTTGTGCTCTCGTAGTGCTGCTCGTCAAGTACGTTGACTGCTGCACTGTTGACCAACGTCTTCGCCCAAAGGAAGAGTTTGCTGTGCCTGTCGGCGATGCCCGTGTTGTTGTTAAAGGGCAGTTTCAATTTAATTGTTCTCATTTTCTCAAAAATTTAAATTGTTGTTTTATAAAAGTTAGTTGTTGTTGTGTAATCCGTTTTGTTTTTGATTACGATGCAAAATTATAATGATTGTTTATATCTTGCAAATTTTTCTGCAACTTTTTTTCAAAAAAAATAAAAATTGATATGAT
>JAFXMJ010000346.1 GCA_017530465.1 Bacteroidales bacterium | reverse complement strand
CGAGTTCGATGGCGTCCTGATGGTCGTTCATCGGCTTGTCAATCTTTGTCTTGGGGCCGTCGCCCTTTGCGCATTTGAGGAACGAATCGGGAAGACCGATTTTCTCCACGCCGCCCTTGGCGAGCAAATCGCCCGACGGCATATCTATGAGTTGGTACTTCAACGACGAACTACCACAATTGATTACTAATATCTTCATTTCTTTGTTTACAATAATTATCTGTTTGTCAACGCCTTGCGGCGTTGTTTTTTTGAACGAAAATTTAAGCGAATTATAACGAATTTTTTTATATCGCTTCGCGATATTATGGTAGGTCGCTTCGCGAGAAATCTAACAAATCAATACCAATCAAACAAATATTTATTTGAAAGATTTGTATTGATTTGTGTAATTTCTGATTCCTTTTAAATTCGTTTTAATTTTTTTTAATTTGCTTAAATTTTCGTTTATAAAAGTCCCGTCGCCGTAGGCGGCGGTTCAATTGATGTTTACTTTGCGGCGGCTTGGAGTGCGGTGATTGCCACCATGTTGATGATGTCCTCAACGTAGCATCCACGGGAGAGGTCGTTGACGGGGGCTGCCATGCCTTGGAGGATGGGGCCTACCGCGTCGGCACCTGCGAGACGCTGAACGAGTTTGTAACCGATGTTGCCGGCTTCCAACGAGGGGAATACCAACACATTTGCCTTGCCAGCAACGTGGCTGCCGGGTGCTTTCAAGTCTGCAACCTTCTGAACCATAGCGGCGTCGGCTTGCATTTCGCCGTCGATGTCGAGTTCGGGAGCGGCTGCCTGAGCGAGTTTGGTAGCCTCGATTACCTTGTCAACTTCGTCGCTCTGAGCGGAACCCTTTGTGGAGAAGCTTAGCATTGCCACCTTGGGGTCGATGCCGGCGAGAGCCTTGGCTGTCTTTGCGCTAATTACCGCAATGTCAGCGAGTTGCTGAGCGGTGGGCGCGATGGTTACAGCGCAGTCGGCAAAGAGGAACACGCCGTCCTGACCGTACTCTTTTTTGGGAACTACAACCACGAATGCGCCTGACACTGTGCTAATACCAGGAGCGGTCTTGATGTATTGGAGCGCGGGGCGAATTGTATCGGCGGTGGAGCAGATAGCACCAGCCACCATACCGTCGGCGTCGCCTGCCTTAATCATCAGTGTACCAAGGTAATAGGGGCTGTCGAGTTGTTTGAGAGCCTTCTCTACTGTCATACCCTTAGCGGCGCGGATTTGCGCCATGAGTTCGGCGTAAGCCTGTCGCTTTTCGCAGGTCTTGGTATCTACGATTGTAGCCTTCGAGATGTTTTTGAGGCCAAATTTTTCGGCTTCTTTGGCTATTGTTTCGGGGTTGCCGATGAGCACGAGTTGTGCGATTCCTTCGCCGAGGATTACGTCGGCGGCTTTGAGAGTGCGCTCTTCTTCACCTTCGGGCAGGACGATGCGCTTGCCCGCTTTCTTGGCGTTTTCTCTTATCTGTTCAAGTAACGTCATTGGTTTTCAGTATTTTATGTTGTTTTATGTGTATTCTTTTTCAAGCGGCTAAGATAGAAATTTTTTGTTTTATCTGCAAAATTTTTTTCTATGTGCCGTCATTTCATTTTGATGCCAAAAATGCCCGTCGCTATCATATCCTCCTTCTCGTTTACACACTCGCTGCCGAGGATGTATTGGAATGCCCTGAATCTCTGTTCGCCAAGTTTTTTCCTTTCTAATTCGATGTTGACGAAATCAAAAATTTCTGTATCGGGAGGCAGCGGGGCAAATATCAGGGCGTATTCGTATGTGCTGCCAGCGGGTATCATTGTCAACTTTGGAGAAAAATCGATGCCCGACACTTTTGTAAGGCGGTATTTTACGCCATCTGCCATCAAGTATGCCTTTCTATGTGCGCTGGCGTAAATCGGATTTTGCTTGAATCTGTTGGTCTGCTTGAAATGCAGCACCGTCTCGTCCTGGTTGATGTCCACCTTGGTTAAGTATGCGCTGCCAAGGCTGTGTCCTGTTATTGTGGGCGGCTCGGCTGTCGCGATGTTTTTGCTGTGGAGATTTATGTGGCTTATTTTTGTGCTGTCGTTGATTACGACATCTATGCTCTCCGTGCTGTCGTAGTTAATTGTTGGATAATGAATGGCAAAATCTATTGCCGTTTTCTTGAACAATGTGTGCTTGAACGGGAAAGTCTTGATGCCGTTGACGTACAACATTGACAGCGTGTCGCCATTTGCCACAATGCGGCAATCTTTGGGATCAAACAGTGTGGTGTCGTGGTCTGTTGGATTCACAATATGGAAATGAAGCGACGTGGTTTCGTCGTCAATCTCAATGCGTGTTACATACGTATTTTTGACGCCTTTGAAATATTCGGGATGCTCAATAGTTGGATAACGTTCACTATTTTCATCTCTGAAATATTCTATAATTTTGTCCATATAGGTTGGAACTTTATGGTTTGATTTCCAATGTATGCCAAAAATGCAGTGATTCCCTGTGGATATAAAATCTAATGTATCATCAGCGATTGTTTGGAACTTCATGACATAATCGACGAAAGATCCTTTGCCGCCCGGATAATATTTAGGGAGTTTGGTTTTGTTGGGTCCGCTTACTTCAATAAGTGGATAAATATCGTAGTCAGGAAATCCAGATATTCTGATGCGTGCATCCGTCGTGTCATACTCGACGCTGCGCAGTGTGTCGTCTGTGAGGTTTACGGTGCGGAAATGGATTGTGGTATATTCTTGGTCTGATGCGCATTGTGTGATGGTTGTGAATGTTTTATCGTCTTGGATGTAGCAATTCTCACTGTATGCTGGGTAATATACGGTGCTTCTTTGGAAACGATCAAGAAGGTCTGTTAGCTTGAGAAAAAATACAATGATAATCAATAAGGCAAAACCCAATCCAAACCATTTCAATTTGGCGAGTTTTGCTTTTCTTTCCTGAAAGATTTGCAGGAAAGATTTTGACGTAGTGGAGTAGTAGCCGATGATTTCTTTCAGCATTTCGCTCCAGTCGTTGGTATTGGCGTCGTACCAATGCTTGTTGCCCAAAAATGAATTGAGTGTCCTAATATCCTCCAAGTAAAAACCATTGGCGTATGCAGCGTCCTCTGTGCCGGAATGGTTGCGGAGTTTGTGAAATTCGATGGTTTCATATTCTTGCTTGATGTCGCCCCAGTAATGCTCCACCTCCATAATGTATTTGTCGTCCGTGATGTCCACATTGCCGCTTTTGATGCAGATAAGGCGTTTTTCAGGATGTTTTTTCAGTGCGTTTTTTATCTGCACAAATTCGTACATACAATGCAATGAGCGGAAATATTTATCGGAGAATATAAGCACCACCACTTCGCTGCTCCATCCGATTTCCCTTTCAAAATCGGAAATCTTGTCGCCTGCGCCTATATCCCTGACATCTAAGCGGTATTCGATGTTTTGCTGTTTGAATTGGTCCAATATCTTTTCTACGCAGTCGGAGATGTGGGTCCATTCAGGCTTGCGGCTGCTATTGCGTGCATACGAAAAATATACTGGTCTGCCTTTGTTGACGCTTTTATTTTGTACTGTTTGTTCCATCAGATGGTTGGTGTTTATTTTTCTATGATTTTTATTCCATTTATCCTGATTCCGTTGCTCATTACCAACGCCATAGAATCAGTTGTCTCGGGTATTTCAACGAACTCCAATATGAATTCCGTGCTTTGATTTGCGGCAAGCACTTTGTATTCCGGATATAATGGGATGCTTTCGGCTGATTCTAAATAGTGCTGCTTGCCATCGGCTTCGAGATACCAGCCGCGTGATGCATATATGATGGTATCTTTGTCGTATGGATTTGTGATCTTTATGGTAATATAAAATGAAGTCGGATTTCTATAAATTTCACAAATATCTATGTGGTTATATTCTTTGGTATAGACGGGTTTTCCATCGTATTGACCGTTAAATAGCAAATATAATATGGATCCAATGAATAATACTAATGGTATAATCAGCCACGCAAGGCAGCCTAAGCCCATGAATTTCAACGATGATTTCCTTTGCTTGACTTTTTCTTGTACCAATTGGGAAAACTTGGATACGCTGGTGTAGCTGTCGGCGATTTCTTTGGCGAAGTCGTTCCAGTCTTGTGAGTGGGCGTTGGCATAGTTGAGCGTGCTGAAAAAGGAGTACAGACTCCTGACGTCTGCCATATAAAAACCGTTGTTGTGAGCTTCCTCCTCCGCGTTGGTGATAGGCCTTGTCTTGTGGTAGCTCACTTCGTCGTATTCCTGCTTTTGGTCGCCCCAGAAGTGCTCGAGGTCGAGGATGTAATTGATGTCGGAGAGATTGAAGTCGCCGCTCTTGATGCAGAAAAGTCGTTTTTGTGGGAATTGTTTGATGGCTTTTTTTATCTGCACAAATTCGTACATGCAATGCAGGGAGCGGAAATACCTGTCGGAAAATACGAGTACGATGACGTCGCTCTTCCAACCTATATTTTTTTCATAATCGGAGATGCTTGCGCTGGTTTCCGCTGTGTCGTTGACGACGTATTCGATGTTTTGTTCCTTGAAGATTGTCGTTAGCTGGTCCACGCAGTCGGCGATGTGGTTCCATTCCGGTTTTTCGTCGCTATTGCGGGCATAGGAAAAATATATCGGTTTGCCCTTGTTGACGCATTGTGGCGGCTGTGTTTTTTCAGTCGGCTGCGTTTTTTCAGTCGGCTGAGGTTTCTCTGTCGGCTGTTTCTCTGTCGTCTGTTTCTCTGTCGGTGGTGTGTATGCCGGTGGTGTCGGCACAGGTGGCGTGTATGCCGGTGGTGTCGGTACGGGTGGTGTATATGCCGGCGGCGTGTATGGCGGCGGCGTTGTGTTTTTGTTTTCCTCCATTCGATTGCTGTGTTTATCTAATGATGTGCAAATGTAAAAATAATTTTTAAGAAATCCAAAATGTATGTACAAAAAAAAATCCTCCAACTTTGTTACAAGTCGAAGGATTTTTCGCAAATATATTTGCGGTCTGGACGAGACTCGAACTCGCGACCCCATGCGTGACAGGCATGTATTCTAACCAACTGAACTACCAAACCATTTAATTTTCGTTTGCCAAACCTTGCGGTCTGGACGAGACTCGAACTCGCGACCCCATGCGTGACAGGCATGTATTCTAACCAACTGAACTACCAAACCTTACTTAT
>JAFXMJ010000345.1 GCA_017530465.1 Bacteroidales bacterium | reverse complement strand
TCACAATGGTGGCAATTGGACTGATATTCTGCATATTCTACTTTGGCACGGTGCGTTGGGACATAATTGGTGCTGGCACGTTGCTATCGTTGATAGTGAGCACGTCATACAATACAAGGACACAGCGCAGTGCGCCGGTATTTTGGAACGACGACGCCTCATCCATCGACCTTGCATCCACGGCAGATAGTTTTCAGGCAGGTGGTAATACATTCCCACTCGTAATCACAATAGCGCGCACGCACGGCAGCGGCGGACACGACATCGGATATATGGTGGCGCAACGCCTTGGCATCAATTTTTACGACAAGGAAATAATCAGCGAGACCGCAAAAAAGCTCGGACTTGAAAAAGAAAAGGTGCAACAATGGGATCAGGAAACCTCGATACGTAGCCTTGGACGCGACGAAGCAGTTTTTTCGGCGCAATCACAAATAATCCGCGACGCCGCCAAGGAATCCTGCGTCATCATAGGACGGTGCGCCGACTTTGTGCTGCGCGGACGTCCATACTGCCTCAACATCTTCATCCGCAGCGACGAAGATTACGCCGTAACCTTCATCCGCAACAAGGACAACCTCACGGAAGAACAAGCCCGCGAAGTAATCCGCCTCAAAAACAAAGCCCGCGAGCGCCACTACGCCCATTACACCGGCGAAAAATGGCAAGACCCCGCGCACTACGACTTAGTAATCAACACCGCAAAAATCGGCATCGAATCCGCCGCCGACATCATCTGCAACGCCGTCAACAACATCACGGGAGCATAAACGAACTAATAGCACCAACGGTGCGACACAACAAAGGGTAGTCCGTGAGGGCTACCCTAAAATACGAACACCCTAAATTTATTTTTCGTCCAAAATACATATATTTATTTTTAATTATCAAATTATTTTTTTACCTTAGCCGAAGAATTGAACAATAATCGGAATGAGTTACACCCCTCCATACCACATCACTGCCACAGCGGTGAACTTGATTGCTGAAATTTCGGAAAAGATAGGTATGCTGACCGCCTTTTCCGATAATCCTCTACACGTACAACTGCGCAAGAAAAATCGCATCAAGACCATCCAATCGTCCCTCGCCATCGAAAACAACACTCTAACCATCGACCAAATAACCGCAATCATAGAAGGCAAAAGAATTTTAGGACCGCCGAAAGACATATTAGAAGTCAAAAACGCAGTCAAAGCATACGACATACTTATGGAACTCAACCCATACAAGGAAAAAGACCTTCTGAAAGCGCACCGCCTGATGATGGCAGATTTGGTGACAGAAAGCGGGAAATACAGGACGAGCGGGGTTGGAATTTTCAACGGCAAAGAAGTAATACACGTTGCGCCGCCCGCGCAGCGTGTGCCACTCCTGATGTCAGAACTCTTTGAATGGCTCAAAAAAAGCAAGGAACATCCGCTCATCAAAAGTTGCGTGTTCCATTACGAATTTGAATACATCCACCCATTTGAAGATGGCAACGGCAGAACAGGACGACTTTGGCAAACCGTCATCCTCAAAAAATGGAAACCTGTCTTTGCCTGGATTCCCGTAGAAACTCTTGTCAAAAAGAAGCAACAGGCATATTACAACGCCTTCAATGTCAGCAATAACAACGCCGACAGCACCGTTTTCATAGACTTTATGCTCACGCTCATAAACGACAGCATATCAGAGATATTGGACAAACAAAACGATAAAAAGGTTACTGTAAAGGTTACTGTAAAGGTTACTGTAAATCAACAAAAAATCATCAACGCTCTGAAAGACAATCCTTTTGTTACGCAAAAAGAACTCGCAACAATCGTAGGCATTACCGAAAAAAGCGTCAAATCCAATATGAAAAAACTACAACAAAACAACATCATCCGCCGTATCGGCGCAGACAAAAACGGCCATTGGGAATTAATCTCCCCCCAATAGCACCAACGGTGCGACACAACAAAGGGTAGTCCGTGAGGGCTACCCTACAATACGCATTATGAATTATGCATTATGCATTGTGCATTACGCATTATCCAATCCTTCAATCGTCTGAATCTTGCCGTCCTTGTCGTACTGCAATTCGCAGACCTTCAACGAGCGGAGCCAGGTCTTGCCTTCTGACGGTACGCAGTCGTGGTGGAAGAGATACCACTTGCCGTTGTACTCGGCGATGGCGTGGTGAGTAGTCCAACCAACTACCGGAGTGAGGATTACGCCCTGATAGGTGAACGGGCCGTAAGGATTGTCGCCGGTGGCATAGCAGAGGTAATGACTGTCGCCTGTTGAATACGAGAAGTAATACTTGCCATTGTACTTGTGCATCCACGAAGCCTCAAAGAAACGGTGCGGGTCGCTTGCTTTGAGCGGCTTGCCGTCCTCACCGAGGATTACAACGCGGCGCGGAGCCTCTGCAAACTGCAATACATCGTCGCTCATCTTAACCACAAAACTCGGCAACGCGGGCATATCGGGCTGTGCGAAAAGCTCGCCGTTGCGGGTAGGTTCTGAACCCATATCAACAAGACCATTGTCATCGCCGTGCTTGCCGTGTACGGGAGCATAGCCGGGCTCAAAAGGCTGCCACCATTGGAGTTGACCGCCCCAAAGACCACCGAAATAGGTGTAGATGGTGCCGTCGTCATCCTTGAACGCGCAGGGGTCGATGGAGAAAGAACCACGGATAGGCTGCGGCTCCGGCTTGAACGGGCCTTCGGGCTTGTCGGCAACTGCAACGCCAAGACGGAACACGCCGTCATACCCCTTGGCGGAGAAGATGTAGTAATACTTGCCGTTTTTCTCCACTACGTCGCTGTCCCACAATTGTTTCTCTGCCCACTGTACGTCCTTGACGTCGAAAATAACGCCGTGGTCGTTGACCTTGCCAGTCATCGGGTCGCCGTCAATAGAGAGAGCGTGGTAGTCCTTCATCTGAAAATGTCCACCGTCGTCGTCCTCAGCAGCGTGAGCCTCCCAGTCGTGGGACGGATAGACGAAAATCTTGCCGTTGAATACGTGAACGGCGGGGTCTGCCATATAATCGGCAGGAAAGAGGTATCTTTTCTGTGCCATATTAATCATTAGGTTTAATTGAATTATTTTCTTACTTTACTTGCCCTCAGCCAATTTGATTATCGCATCCACAAACGGCTTGGGCTGATAGTTGCGGTCGATGGCGAGGGGATAGTCGGTGCGACCGGGCATCGGCCAACCGTTTTTCCAACTGTCGCCGTCTGTAACGCCCCAGAACGTAACGCGGTCAATGATGTCGGCGTGTTTGAGGTATATGCCAAAGAGTTTCACGAAGAAATCGGTCTGCTCCTGAGCCTTCTCTGCGGGAAGTCCGTCGGTGTAAGGATTCATCTCCTTCATATACTCGAAATTGGTCTCCACTGCCGCGCCATAATTGCCCTTGGGCCACGGCAAAACGCTGAGGTCGAGTTCCGTCACCATCACCTTGACACCTTCTGCGGCGTAGGCCACGATGCTCTTTTCGTACTCGTCGAGATTGGTATCAAAAGCAACGTGCGACTGCATACCGATACCGTCAACACGGCAACCGGCGGCTTTGAGTTCGCGGACGAGTTTGATGACGCCCTCGCGCTTGGCGGGATTGTCCATACCGTAATCATTGTAATACAACTCAACATTAGGGTCGGCCTCGTGCGCAAATTGGAACGCCAACTTGATGAAATCGGGGCCAATGATATTGAGGAAAGGCGACTTGCGAAGGGTTCCGTCTTCCATCACAGCCTCGTTGACAACGTCCCAACCCTTGATTTTGCCCTTGAAATGCTGCACCACCGTAGTGATATGATCCTTCATACGCTTGATGAGTTCGTCCTTAGTAACAGTCTGTCCCAAGTCGTCCTTCAAAAACCAATACGGCAACTGCGAATGCCATACGAGGCAGTGTCCAGTCAAAACCTGACCGTTTTTCTGTGCCAATTCTACGAGGGCGTCGGCGTCAGTCCAGTCGTAGAGGTCTTTTTTCGGGTGAATTTCCTCTGCCTTCATACAGTTTTCAGGCACGAGGGCAGAAAAATTGTTGCGGATGGCGTTGATTACTTTCGGGTCGGTGCTTACAACCTGACGAGTGTTGACAGCCGCGCCAATGAGAAACTTGCCGTCAAAAGCCTTGCGCATCGATGGTTTGCCATCGTCAACGTATTCGCATTTTACCTCCTTAGGTTGAGTGTTGTCGGTTGCAGATGCGGGGGCGTTGCCCTGCTTGCAGGCGGATGTCAATGCCAATGCCGCCAATAATGCCATTGGAATTGTTTTTCTTGTAAGATTCATCGTGTTAATAAGTAGTGTAGTGTTATTGTAGTGATATTATAAAGTAGAGACGTGCTTTGGCGCGTCTCTACTATTGAAAAAATGATTAATTGATTACTTGTTACGATGACGCGCTTCGATTTCGCGGCTCATTTCGTCAAGACGCTCATCGGTGAGCGGATACTTGCGGATGAGGAGTCCCACAACAACAAGAAGCGCAGCGGGAATAATGGTGGTGAACACCAAGATTGCATTCTGTGCAGTAGCGTCATATTTGCCCAATTCAGTGTAATAAGCGTTGACGGGCGCGCTGATAAACGATGCCAAGAATACCACAACGAAGATGCTGAGCACCAATTGCAGGCACTTGCTTGCCTTGAACTCCTGCCACATCTCTGCAAACGAAACCGGCTTTTCAGGAGTGGTGGTGATGTTTTCCTTGCTGCCCATAAAGCAAAGTGTCAACAGTACGAAACCTACGATTGCAAAAATGCAGGTAACTGTAAACCAGGCGGAAGGATCAGTGGACAACGCCGACTCCTCGTTTGCGAAGTTGAAGCCAATCCAGCCCATTACCAACGGAGTAATCCAGCCAGCAATTGAGAAACCAGCCTTGAACGCCACACCAGCGAGGGCGTTGACGGTAGCGGCGGGACGGTTGCCGGTGCGGTACTCTGCTTCGGTGATTACCTCGGGAACGAGAGCCCACATAAGCGAACCTACGAGAAGACCTACGCCGGTCATAATCTTCGCAATCTGAATAATCAAAGTGCTCTCCTTGACGTCGCCAAACTTGCCAATGCAGAACAAAATGACAAATCCGACCAAGCCAATCGTAAGGAGCGTATAATAAAGACCTTTTTTACCAAGCAATTTTTTCAATATGGGCAAGAGCGGCAGGATGATGAACGCGGGGAGCGTACCAATTGCCATAAACACTGCCTGATCCCAGTTGACTGCTGAATGTACGCAAATTGCAAGTCCGATGGGGAAACCTGCCTGAACAATAATCTGACCAATGTTGGCGCATACCATACGGGTGGAAGTCAAGATGAGCACCTCATCATTGTCGCGGGTCATACTTGCCATAATGGAGCCGTAGGGGATGTTTACCACCGAGTAAATCATACTCAGCAAGGTGTAACTTACTGTGGCATAAATCAATTTCATAGTCATATCCCACTCCGCTGCCTGCGGGAGCATCAGGAGACACGCGGCAATAGTCAACGGAATACCACCATAAAGAAGGTAGGAGCGGTACTTTCCTAATTTGGGATTGTGATTGTCGATATAACGGCCAACGACGGGACTCCAAAAGCAGTCGATGAGCCTTACTGTGAGAATCAGGGTGCTGACGAAGGCTGCATTAATTTTCAGAACCGTGGTCAAATAAAGCATCAGGTAACAAGCCACAGTCTGAAAAATCAAGTTCTGCGCCAAGTCGCCCGAGCCGAAGCCAATGCGTTGAAGCCAAGAGAGTTTGTAAAACCCGTTGGCAACATTGCCAGAATTTTGAGTGTTCATAATATTATTTGGTTAGTAATTAATAATTCTCAGTAGTGTAGTAATTTTTTCAATAATACCGCCGCAAAGTTAAATAAAAAATTTCAACTTTGCAGCGGCAAAGATAAATTTTTATTTCAGTTTTTCAGCCGCCAATTTGCCCATAGCCTCGTAACCCTTGGGGTTGAGGTGCAGCCAGTCGTCCGAAAATTCGGCTTTGAGTTTTGCGGGGTCGTTGGGGTCGCGGACGAGAGCGTCGAAGTCGATGATGCCGTCGCACTCCTTGCAGTTGCGAATCCAATCATTAACATACTGACGCGCCGCCTCGTGGAATATCGTGTAATAGCCGTTGCCCTTGAAAGGAGTAATCGTGCCGAGATATACCTTGATGCCCTTGTTGTGA
>JAFXMJ010000037.1 GCA_017530465.1 Bacteroidales bacterium | reverse complement strand
GCCTCCGCCACCGAATTGCTCTCTATATTCTTGACCCCATCATAAAGTTTCGTCTTGAAACTCTGGTCAAAATCGCTAATTTTAATCATTGATATTTGTTTTTTTTATACAACGAAATAAATGAATGATTTTGTTTCGTTCTATTCGTTGTAGAGACGCGATTAATCGCGTCTCTACAACATAAACCGGTAAAAATTCGTTTTAATTCGTTGTTAATAATCTATTTATTATCTTTTCCTACCCCGTGTAAACCTCGTCCTGAGTGATCGAGAAGAGCACCCACGAGAAGTTTCCGTCGGTGATTTTGTTGCCACAATATTCACAGACGCCAGCCTCGCCCATCTTATCGACGGGTGCGCCGCAGGAGGGGCATTTGGAGAGGTCGGTACGCTCAAACTTTGCACGGCGACTCGCCACAAATGTCCAATATTCCGAAAATTCTCGCGGAGTGTTGCTGTTGCCGGCTACAACCTTGCCATTGGCATCCATAATGTAATCGCGGCACTCGGCAAATATCCTCGTCGTTATCATCTCGTAATTGTAATCCACCTCGTAATTGACGGTCTCCACCTCGGTAATTTTGAGGTCGTCGAGTTTGTTGGTGTAGCCGTAGGACGCGAGTTGATTATGATACTCATTGAAATTGTTCCACTGACGCTCGCTCAACAAGTGGCGCGCCTTGTCCCAAGTATTTTCTGACCAATGCTTGTAAATCTCACGGAAATAAGGCTTTGCGACCACGTCCTCAAACATCTTGAAACTATTGTAAATATTGCCGTGATGATGGATGAACGTCTGTTCGTCTTCCGCGAGGGTGGGCGCGTAGATTGTTGGCAAATTTGTGCCTTCCTCGTCCTCGTAGGTGAGCATATCGGATGTTGATGTGCGCATCATCTTCTTGCGGTTGGCACGCGAAACCATCCATTGACCTTGTTCAAAACTGATTTTGCTGCCGCAATGACTGCACACGCCCGAATCCTTGAAATCGAGCGCACTGCCGCAATTGGTACATCTAATGACGCCAAAACCCTGCGGCAAAGGCGATTTGACACCAGCCTTGCGCGTAAAATACCAATCCTCAACCACTTGGGCGCGGTAGGCGTTGCCGGTGTCGATATTGGTGACGGTATAATTGGCGTCGATGCTCACGGTAATAATCACCGCATCGCCTCTTGTGGTAACGTCTGAAATATCTATCGAGCCAATCGTGATTTCAGAAAAATGATTGTGTCCCAATGCGGGCAATTCCGACAGGAAAAACGGCTTTATCTCCTCCATCTCAGGCTTGTTGTAAGTGAGATAAAGGCGATTGTATAGCATTGTGGCATAATCGAGAAACACCGGCTTTGAAAAATTGTTGTCGGCGGAGATGAGGTTTGCAAGCCGCTGCGTAAGCGACTTTTTCTCACGCTGGATATTCTCGGAAGTGGCGGCGCTACTCACAGAATCGTCGTCGTGATTGCCCTTTAATTTGCCACTTATCCACAAGATAATCAACCATATAACGATGTTGATGAAGAGGTCGTAGCCAAAACTTCCAGTGAAATGTATGAAGAAACCGCCACCGCCGCCCGAACCGTGCGAACCGCCGCCGCGATAACCGCCGCCGCCTCTAAAACCGTGTCCGCCGCCCGGACGTGCCATAGCGTCGTCGGCAAGCAACATCTGCAACGCCAACGATACGCCTATCGTAACAAGGATTACGAATATTATTCTAAAAATCCGATGATTGCCTTTCATAATGATTTAGTTTGCGGCAAATATAAAAATTATTTTTTATTCTCCAAAATTAAAAATACACAAAAACGAAAAAAGGGCAGTCCATACAGACCACCCTAAATGATGTTGTGACGTTGCAATTGTTATTTTTCGTCGTAGTAATAATAGTCGGGGTCGCCGTAATTGTCGTCGTAGTATATATAATTATTTTCTGGCTCGCCGCCATATTCGGGTATATAATCCTCAAACAGACAGGCCGTTATCTTCACGCACGACGATACGAAAATATTGCCTGTGCCACCTTTTACATTGGACGGCAATTTGACATCGCCAGTGAGCGACATACCATCGTCCCACTCAAAAAACGAATCAGGACCACGTGCGTTCAATACTTTCAGGTAATAAAACTCGTCGTCGGTGATTGAATAGACATCCACATAATTGCGGTGAGTGTAGCGCGGCGCGTAGTAATCGATGTCGTGAAGAAGTACGTAGTCGCCCCAAGAATCTCCGGAGTAATAATATTTTTCTGGATGATCTTCGCTGAACTTGCCATACAAGTCACTGGTACACATTACATTGAGCGTAGCCTGCGAACCATTGAAGAAATTGTCGTTGAAAATCTTGTACACATTGTCAACAGCCTCCATAAACGAGAGGTCGCCCTCGCTCTTGACAACCTCCGCCGAGAGGATTGGGTCGTTGTCGAAGTAATAACCATATTTGCGGTAATCGTCATAATAACCCCAACGTTCATATTCGTCATATACAGCCTGCTCGTTGACGACAGCTGCGATATTTGCGCCCTGCAACTGACCATCTCTCGGACTGAGATAATGTCCATTTTCGTCCACGCGCGTCTTGACGCTATCGCTCTGCGTAACTGCCATACGGTAATAATTTTTGGCGGAAGGGTCGCTGTCGGCGAATGTTACACCCATTGTTACCATATCGGAATTGCGATTCGATTCGCTCCAAGAATGTTCCTTGTACGACACGTTTTCCTTGTAGCCAACCTTCATCGTCAAATCCTTGACAGGCTGAGGCACAACGCCGCCGCCGTATGCGTGTTGCTCGCCATAATAGACGTCCACCTGCACATAGTCGCCGGGATTGAATTTGGCGTCAACATTGTAAACGCCGTAGCCTTCATAGTAACGGTCGCCACGATTGGTGCTGCTGCCGTTGATGGTCTCCACCTCGCTGCCATTGACGCTGACGACTACCTTGGCATTGTTGACACTGTTGGCAGATTCCTTGCCCGTAACGGCTACATAGACAACATTGTCGTCGGCACCGGCGGTGAGGTTGCCGTTGATGCAGAGGAGACCCGTGGTGTCGTCGGCTTTGAGGTCGATTTCGTTTTCGCAGCCGGTAATAATTAGCACTACGAAAAACGCGAAAAACGCGAAAAGTATTGAATGTATCTTTGCTTTCATTTTATTATAAACGTTAATTGTTTGTGTTGCACCGCCTTGCGGCGGGTTTTTAAACATCAATTACCGTCAATTAACAATGAATTATCGTCAATTTTTTTATAATTACTAATTAAATTATCGTCATCATTATTTTTATTAAAATTGATGGTAATTGACGAAAAAATTGACGGTAATTGACGTTCCAAATTACCTAAAATTTGTAAGTCAATGTGAACGACGGAATTATCGGCAGGATTGTGATTTTGGTGAGTTTGCCTTCCACAATGTTGCCATTGTCGTCCTCCTTCTTATATACAAATGCGGGGTTCATAGCATTGTAAGCATTGTAGATTGAGAAATTCCAGATGCGCTCGCAATGGGTTTTCTGTTTGCAGAAGTTGACGCCGATGCACATCAAGTGGGTGGGCGGCAACTGATAATTGTTTCTGCCCTCGATGTAGCCGATGCCCCTGCCAAAACTGATGCCGTCGGGGGTGAGCATAGGCTCCTTGGACGTGGAAATCGATGTCCACGCGCCCGAATAAAACATCCACGTAGCGTCCAATTCGATTTTCTTGTTGTTCGGACGCTTGATTTCGTGGCTGATGGCAATATTGAAATTGTGACGGCGGTCGTAGGTGAAGGGGAATTTGTTGCCGTTGTTGACGCCGCTGCCACGGTCAAACTTGCGGTCTGATTTCGAGAGCGTGTAGGCCATCATACCCGTAGTGGCGCCCAAGGTCTTGCGCACCATAAATTCGATGCCCTTGCTCGTGCCTTCGCCCATTGCCACGAGTTGGTTCCAATTGCCACTAAAACCCATATAACTCATTCCGTCCTTGTATTCGAGCACATTGTCCATCTCCTTGTAATAGCCCTCGATGGATATTTCGTAACCCTTCAACCTCGTGCAGTACGCGTCTATGCTGTATTGTATGGCGTGTTCAGGCTCGATGTCCTTGGTGATGGGCACCCAGAGGTCGGTGGGCATTGCAATCGGGGTCGATGACAACATATGGACGCACTGGCTCATCATCGTGAAGGATGCCTTGGCGTTCCAATATTGGTTGATGATGTATTTGAGCGACATACGCGGCTGGTAATTGTGGTAACTCTTGCCCTCGACGCTGAACACCGTGTATGCAAATCCGGGGTTCAGGTGCAGATGGTCGGTAAGTTTCCAATTGTCCTCGATATAGAGGCTGAGCTCGTGCGCGTAAAGCTCCTTGCCGGTGGTGGTGTAGGTGGAGTCGGTGGATTCGGTCTTGTCGTTGTACTTGTCGCGGATGGAAGTGGTCTCCGGCGCAAAATCGTGGTACAAGTAGTTGACACCGAATTTGATAGAATGTTTTGGCGACGGCATATAGTCGAAGTCTGATGACGCGCCCCAGTCAACTATTTCGCTGCCGTATGTGGAAGCCGAGGAGGTGAACGAACTGTTGCGGTGGTCGGTCTCGTCGTCAAAGGACGAAAGGTTCATCCTGTAATGATTGTACGAAATAGTGGTGTTGGAGAATAGTTTTTGGGAGAAAACGTGGTTCCAACGCAAGGACGGGATGGTATTGCCCCACTTCATATCCGAGCCGTAATGGTCGTGGTAGCGGTCGTTGTCCCAATCGTCCTCGTAATTGTCGTTGTACTTGTCCTGACCGTTGTAGAGGCCGAAGAAAATACGGTCCTTGTCCGAAAACCTGTGGTTGATCTTGGCGTTCAAGTCGTAAAACCAATACGAAAACTTGCTGTCGTCGGACATAAACGGCTTTGCAATTGCCGAAAAATACGTCGTGCGGGCAGAGATGTTGAAGGCGGTCTTGTCTTTCACGATGGGTCCCTCGAAGTTGATGCGGGATGTCAATAGGCCAATCGACACCGAGCCGTGGTATTTTTGGAGGTCGCCGTCCTTGGTGCGCACGTCAATCACCGACGACGTCCTGCCATTGTAACGCGCCGGAAACGAACTTTTGTAAAACGACACTTTCTTGATTGCCTCGGGCGTGAATACGGAGAAGAATCCAAACAAATGGTCGATTTTATAGACCGGCGCACCGTCCAAGAGGACAAGGTTTTCGTCGCCGTTGCCGCCGCGCACGTAGAACGAACTTGCACCGCCCACGCCCTGCTGCACACCGGGAGTCATCTGGATGGTGCGCATCAGGTCGGTCTCGCCGAGGAGCGTGGGAGTGTGTTCAATCATCTTGACGGGGATGTCGAGGCTGCCCATACCAGTAGAAGCGATGCCCGCCTCGGCTTTTTCGGCGGTAACTACCACTTCCTCCAATTGGTTGTCGCCCGAGAGAAGCACGTTGATTACAGTGTCTTTCGTGAGGTTGAAATTGTGCTGCTGCGGCGTATAGCCCACATACGAGTAACTCAGATTGACATTGCCCTTTGGCAACGTGATGGAATAAAAACCAAATTCGTTGGTGATAGTCCCCTGCGTGGTGCCGGAGTTGAGGATTGTTGCGCCGAGGATAGTCTCCTTGGACTGCGAATCATTGATGTAGCCGCTAATAGTGGCTCGTTCCTGCGCCGAGGCATTGCTCATCGTCATCGCAGCAATCGCCGCGACGGGCAGGAGGTTGGTTAAAAGGTGTTTCATTACAACTGATTGTAAACCGAATAAAATGTTTAAATAATTTTTTGATATGTTCTATAATATTAACACGCAAATGGCGGAAAACCCTAAGAGAATTTTTTTTTTTGCAGGAAAATTAATTGAGGGAAGTTTGCTTAGGGAACTAAGACAAGGCGGAAACCGTTGAGGTTGATTCCATTGTCGGAGGATTGTCCGTCACGGTAGGATACGCGGCTAAACTTAGCGATGAAATCCCAGGATCCACCACGAAGAACACGGTTGATCCCCGACGAAGCACCTTGCGGATTGTTTGATGGACTTTGTGAGTAATATTCTGAATTATACCAATCCTGACACCATTCCATTACATTGCCGGACATATCATAAATGCCAAGCTCGTTTGGGGCTTTGGTGGCAACAAGATGAGTAGTTTCTCGGCTTGAATTGTCACTATACCAAGCAATGTCTCCAATATTATTGCTACCGCTATATTTATATCCTTGACTTTTGTTGCCGCCACGTGCGGCATACTCCCATTCTGCCTCTGTTGGCAGACGATACTGCTTGCCAGTGATAGCATTTAGTTTTTTAAGGAACTCTTGAATATCATTCCACGAAACGGATTCCACAGGATAATTGCCACCCTTTTTGAAATAACTCTGGTTGTAGCCCATAATAGCCACCCACAACTCCTGCGTCACTTCTGTCTTGCCGATATAGAAACTGCTCACAGTGACAGTATGAACGGGATATTCTTCATCATACGCATCACTGCCCTGCTCAGGCGTTGCTCCCATTTGGAATGTGCCGCCCTCCACGAAGACCATTTCTATATTTGCTAACGCCTTCTCTATCTCTGCCGCCCTTTCTGTTGTTATCGTGGACAGCAGTGTCTTAGCTTCGAGGTTGCCTTGATCGGTGGCTTCGGTAAAATATTCCTCTGCCTTGACAAAGTCCTTGCTCGTCCCATATCCGTACAAATAGCATTTGCCCAAGATGAATGCGGCGGACTTGTTGCCCCAACGGTAAGACTTATCGAAACATTTGAAAGCCTCACTGAGGTCTTTTGTCACGCCCTTACCGTTGTAATAGCACACACCCAAGCCGTATATGGCATTGGCATCACCAGTTATGGAGAGGGCTTTGAAGTCCTCGAATGCCTTGTCATACAGCCCCTTCTGATAATTGTCGGCGGCTTTGAATAGGTCGCTTGATGTCAAAGGGAGAATTGTAGTCTGCTGTGCACTTGCCACAAGGCACGAGAATAGAACGGCAAACAGAATTAGAGTCTTGAATAGTCTTTTCATAATTGAAGTTTTTCGATAATAACAACAAAAAAAGACGGCCGTGAAATTCATCACAGCCGTCCCTGAAAAAATTGGCAATTACCTACTCTCCCACATTGCATCGCAGTACCATCGGCGCAAGCGGGCTTAACTTCTCTGTTCGGGATGGGAAGAGGTGGAACCCCGCCGCTATCGTCGCCTAAAAT
>JAFXMJ010000344.1 GCA_017530465.1 Bacteroidales bacterium | reverse complement strand
GTTGCCAATAGAGAAATCCGAACTCTCGACCGCTCAGTGGTTGAAGCGGCATTTTTTTGACGACGACTTTTTGCAGTTTTCGAGCGATATACACGCAATCACCATCAATCCCATCTTCCACTTCCAACGCACATACGTCCGCACCGACAAGGGGGCGGAACTCGCTTATTTCAAACGTCAATACAGAAACGGCGAGCATAATGGCGACAAGTTTTACTTCCTTAATACCCGTGGTTTTGAGGCGTTTGGACGGCTTGGCAAGAAGATTTACTTCAACACAGAGTTTTACGAAAACCAAGCGCGTTATCCCCGTTATGAAGACAGCATCATCAACAGAATGCGCGGCATCCCCGGACAGGGTTTTGGCAAGGCGTTCAAGGTGGACGGCAAGGACTGGGCGATGGTTTTTGGGCATATTTCCGTTAATGCCAACAAGCATCTCACCATCACCCTCGGCAACGGCAAAAATTCCATCGGTTCTGGTTATAGGTCGATGATACTGAGCGACATAAGTTTCAATTATCCATTTTTGCGCACCGACCTGAATTTCGGCAAATTCTATTATTACGTGCTGTGGGGCTACATGCAGTCTGACCATTGGACGTATTTCTCCACGCACGAAACCGGCGAAAGCCATTACAAATATGCAAGTTACCACGTGGCGGGCTGGAAACCGTGCAACCAACTGGAACTATCTGTAATAGAAGGTGTTATGTGGAAAAATACCGACAAGGACAACGTATATAAATATTCGCCAAACGCGCTGATGTTTGCGCCGGTAATCGGGTTGCCGATGGCTGTTAACGGTTTTGACGACGACAACCGCGTGCAGATAGGCTTTGACGCCAATTATACGCCATGGGAGTACATCAAACTTTACGCACAATACAATTATCAGGGCAAAAACCAAATCAACAACAAGAAAAATTACGGCTTCCAGGCTGGTCTGCATTGGTTTGACATGACTTTTGGCGCGGTGCGTGGGTTGAAGAGCCATTTGCAGGTGGAGTTCAACAAATCCAACATCAGCGACGGCCGCCTGAGTTCCGATTTCTGGAATTACGGCTACCCGCTTACGTCCATGAACATCACGCGCCCCGACAGCGACGAAATTGTCCTCGCCGCCGACCTCGAATACAAGCGCATCGCCATAGAAGGTTGGATGCAACGCGCCACCTCCGACGACCGTATGTCGCTCACAATCCGTTACATGCTCAACCGCAAGACCAAATGGAACATCTACGCGACGATGATTAATCGCAAGGCATATTTCGCTAACTGCGACTACGACAACAACATGCTTGTAATTGGCATGGTGATTTGCCCGCAGAATTTTTATTTTGACTTTTAAAACGTGGGGAGGCTGGCTATGAAGATATTGGTGATAAGGTTTAGTTCGATTGGCGACATAGTACTTACAACGCCGGTAATGCGCTTAATCAAAGCGAAATACCCGGATTGCGAGTTGCATTTTGTCACCAAAAAGAAGTTTAAGGACGTTGTGGCGTTAAACCCGCACATCGACATCCTGCATCTTCTCGACGACAATCTCTCCGACCTCATCAACGAACTGAAAGCCACGGAGTTTGATTACGTGATAGACCTCCACAACAACTTCCGCTCCAAGCGTGTCCGCCGCAATGTCCGCATCAAGGAACGTGGCAATATTTATTGGCTCAACAAGTTGGATGTCAGGAAGTTTCTCTATACGGCTTTCAAAATCAACCGTCTGCCAGACGTGCATATCACCGATAGAGAAGTGGACACGCTGAAGGCTCTCGGCATAGAGAACGACAATCTTGGCCTCGAATATTATATTTCGGAGGACGACAACAATCAGGCGTTGCAACTAACATCGTCGCTCTCAGATGGTTACGTGGCGTTTGTGATTGGTGCGACATACTACACCAAGAGGATGCCCGCCGAGTTGATAGCCAAGGTGTGCGACGGGATAAAGAAACCCGTAGTTCTTGTTGGCGGCCCAGGCGATGCAGACGCTGCGCAAGTGATTGAGAGCAAATGCAAAAACAACCGTATATTAAACCTTTGCTCAAAGTTGCCACTGAACGTGAGCGCGGGCATCGTAAAGAATGCGATTCTCGTTATCGCGCACGATACGGGACTCATGCACATTGCCGCCGCGTACAAGAAAAACATCCTCACACTTTGGGGTAACACCGTGCCGGAGTTTGGCATGTACGCCTGCGAGCCGGGCAAATGGAGAGCGGATTTTGAGGTGAAACTCAAATGCCGCCCTTGCTCCAAACTCGGACATCACAAGTGTCCCAAAAAACATTTTAACTGCATGAACCAACAGCCCTTGGACGCCATTGTAGCCAAGGCGAACGATATACTAACTGCAATTTAACTGTTATGTTTAGATCAAAGATATTCAAGTTTGTCGAAGAAAAATTCGACATATTGGAGACGGTGTTCATCCTGATATTGCTCGCGTCGTCGATAGTGATGATGAACGAGATTACGTTTGCGCTGTACGGCATCTGGGGGTCGCTCACGCTACTTGCATTGCTGTATTTTCTGATGTCGCTGCGCCCCTTTGAAGAAAAAGTGGCTGGTCTGCGCATCGTTATCCGCCGCGTGGTGTATATCACGTATGCCTTGGGCTGCCTTACGGTGCTGTCGGTGTTCCAGTTTGACGGCGACATCAATTCGCACCGGCTCATCATTGCAACGCTTTGTTTTATAGGCGTTTCGGTGGTGGCGTTGCTGTTGCTGCGGTACAAGATGAATGTCAAAAAACAAGTCTTCGGTCTCCTCCTCCGTTGCGGAATCTTCGCTGCGGTGCTGGCGTGGCTGTTGACGATGTATTAACACAACCTGCATATCGCTTAATGCTTGCTGCCGAATGGCAATTATGCATTATGCATTATGCATTATGCATTAAAAAAATGATAGAAGTAATGTCCCCGGTGGGGAGTTTTGAGACGTTGGCGGCGGCTATTAATGCCGGTGCGCAGTCGGTGTATTTTGGATTGGGAATCCTCAACATGAGGGCAAAATCCACCGTCAATTTTACCGAAGAAGATTTGGACAGCATCGTTGCAACGTGCAAGGAGCATGGCGTAAGGTCGTACCTTGCAATCAATACGGTGATGTTTGACGAAGATTTGCCGACGATGCGCCGCCTTGTAGATTTGGCAAAACAGCACGGCGTTACGGCGATTATTGCGTCGGATGCGTCGGTGTTGCAATATGCGCTTAGTCAAGGGGTTGAAATACACGCATCTACTCAATTAAATATCAGCAATATAGAAGCGGTCAAATTTTATGCGCAGTTTTGCGACGTGGTGGTTTTGGCGCGGGAGATGGCGGATGCCCGCTTCCAGGGCGATTTGCTGGGCCTGTTGGAGGGTGGCGACGGGTGTCGGCTCCAGG
>JAFXMJ010000343.1 GCA_017530465.1 Bacteroidales bacterium | reverse complement strand
TATACAGGCGGAGGAGGATTATGACCTTGCAAGGCAACAATTGGAACTCACCCTCAACCGCGCCAAGCAAGACAGTCTGTACCGTGGTGTGCAAATCCAAAACCTCAGCGAAAACCTCGCAAGTATGCGCCGCAATATGGAGATGATTCACCGCCGCAAATCCAACCTCGAAATCAAGGCTCCCATCGACGGCGAGCTCGGACTCCTTGACGTGGTGCTTGGTCAGAGCGTTGCGGGCGGTATGAAGATTGGCCAGATCAACAATCTTACAAGTTACAAGATTGAGGTGCTTATCGACGAACATTACATCGACCGTGTTACACAGGGACTTAGCGCAACTTTTGAGAAAAATAGCGAAACTTATTCGGCGCAAATCCGCAAGGTATATCCCGAAGTGAGGAGCGGCAAATTCCGCGCCGACCTCAAATTTACCGGCACTCAGCCCGACAACATCCGCACCGGTCAGACTTATTATCTCAACATCCAGCTCGGCAGCCCGACCAACGCGATTATCATCCCGAAAGGAACGTTTTTCCAGCAGACGGGAGGTCAATGGATTTACGTTGTGGATGCTAATGGCAAATCCGCCACCAAGCGCAGCATCCGCATCGGCCGTCAAAACCCCAAATACTATGAAATCCTCGAAGGCCTCGAACCCGGCGAAAAAGTCATCATCTCCGGCTACGAAAACTTCGGCGACGACAAGGACAGGGTGGAGTTCAATTAACTCACATCTTCGGCACAATCGTCTTATAATCTGGCGTATTGCGAGAAATGTCCCATTTACCAACTTGCATTTCCTTGATGGTCTTGCCATCGCCAAAATCAAGTAAGTCGGTGCGTGAAAGATTGTTTAGGATTTTGTTTAGGCTACCCAACCCGATTGATGACAACAGAAATGCCTCAACAGGGTCGCACAATTTGCAATACGCCCACAACTGCCCCAAATCGTGCAAATTAAGTTGTGTCTTTTTGGCTTCGATAAAGACAATTTTGGATTTCTCACCTTTGGTCAGTATGCCCAAAACATCAATCTGAATATCCAACCCGACAGACTGAGGATAATTGGAAACAATGTGATATTCTTCCAAATACGAATCCAATGCCCGTGCGTGAGAATCGATAGCTGTTACTTGCCAACCTTTGTATTTGTCTTCCAAATAGTTATGAAGCCAAAGACGCATAGGCTCGTATAGCTCGAACTCTTTTTTTACATTATTCGCCATAGCCTAAAAATTTTGCTAAGTCAGTCCAAGGATTAAAATGTTTGCCGCGAATTTCTTCCGGCAAGGACGGGTCGTTTTCGCCTGGGTGAATCGGCTTGATGGTGCGTTTTATCGTTTTTTCCCAATAGAACTTGTGTGTTTTGTCAGGGTCGATAAACTCCAACAATTCCTCAGCGTATTTTTCCAGCGAATCTTGTTTGTGGCTGATATTAAAGCCGATAGGAAGAAATTCGTTGGCAAAAATTTTTAGTTGATGTTCTTTTTTCCAAAAATTAGGTTTGCCGTCGTTGTATTTTACAAGGTTTGCATCGCGGAAATTTGGATGTCCGAAATCTATCGTCTGTACAGGAACATCAACTGCTTTTAACATATTTGCAATGTCAATTACCATACACCAATTGCCAGGAATTTCGATGTAAACACGGTGTGCGCCGTCCTGACCAAAGGCAATGTTACTTTTTCTGATATAACCCGTAACGTCGGCAATGCCACGCAGCAACGCTTTTTTTTCGTCAGTAGTTATGGCAAATAGTTCGTCGTTCATTTTCATAGTGGAATGATGCCGTCCCGAACCGATAAAACGCATTATCTCTCGCATAACATACTCATCGTTTGGTTTTGTAAAACTCATTTTTGTGGAATGTTTGGTCTGCGTTACTACCAGTTTATGACCAATTAACGGCTCCACGATAGAGCGGATGTCAACGACACTCGCCTTGACGTAAATTGCAACGTCCTTTAAATCATCGGTATAGAGATTTTTATATGGAACATCAATTGTAACGGTGGTTTCAGTTTGGTTTCGCTGAATTTCTCCGTTCCCAAGTACCATTCCGATTAAATATGACATTTCTACATTCATACTTATTTGTCTTTTAATGAGTTATAAATAGCATTCGCGATTGCCTTTGCCATCAGCGGTGGGACGGCGTTGCCAATCTGTTGACGTATTGCAACTTTTGAGCCGAGAAATACAAAATTGTCGTCAAAAGATTGCAGCCTTGCCGCTTCGCGAGTGGTGATTGAGCGGTTCAAAAACGGGTGGTTGTTCGTTCCATTGGAACAAGCGTCAAAACGCGTGTCAATTGTTGGCGACGGCGAATCCCATTTCAAACGCCCCCAAGTGCCTGAAAATTTTTGTCTGCCAGTCATTGTTTCGGGCAGGTATTCTTTGCCGCATTCGGGCGGAATGAGTTTTAGTTTTTCGATTGCAATCTGTGCGTGGTTTGATGCCTTATGGTTGTATAGTTTTGTAGAATTGCAGCGCATAAGTTTCTGATATTCAGATTGCGGTGCAGTGGTATAATCCTGTTCAAAATCTCCTTCGCCTGAGTTTAAATATGCCAAATCGGAAATTGCGTCCCTTACTGTCGTCGGCTTGGTGGTTTGTATTTCAGGTAGGGAAATCTTTTGTGATTTGCAGCATAGAAAAACCGTCCTTTGCCTTGATTGTGGCACACCGAAATTAGAAGCCGTCAAAACTCCATAATCGACAAAATAACCAAGTTGTTTTATATTTTCTATTATTTGGTCTTTGAACCAACCTGCCGATGTGGACAACAACGCCTTAACGTTTTCTATTATAAAGATTTCGGGCTGCAATTCCTTTACAATGCATAAGTATTCTTTGAAAAGATAATTGCGCTTGTCCTCCAATCCGAGTTTTTTCCCTTTAAGCGAAAATCCTTGACAAGGAGGTCCGCCGATTATCATATTAACTTGTTTCGACTTGGATATTTCTATAATGGAATTTTTGACTTTTGCATCTGTAATATCACCTGTAATTATTTCTGTTTCAGGCTTATTATGTTTGAACGTTTTTAAAGCGTCAGCATTGAAATCTGTTGCAACAGCGGTTTTGAAATGGGCGTTTTTCTCCATTCCATACGAAAACCCTCCCGCCCCGCTAAACAAATCTAATATCCTGAAATCAACTTGCATATCTGTTTCGTATTAAAATTCTTTTAAAAGTTTCTTTACCGTTGATGGTTGGTTTGAAAATATCAAACTCACTGTCGGATCCGTGGTTTGCTTCTCCAACAATCTCAAATTGTTCGCTGTTGTAACGGTTGATGATTGTAATTGGAACCCCCATAATGCCTTTGTAGTCAAACGGTATTTCTGTGATGTTTCTGACGTGTATCGCATCATAGTTGTCGTATTTTGGGTGTATCTCGGGGTTGAACTTTTGGATAAGTTTCAAGGTTTCGTGTCGTCTTTCATTGTCTAAGTTAGTGAGCCACATTGCATTACCAAGGCTTCTCCATTTCTGCCCCGTTTCATCTACCCAATAGCGTGTGGACCTCGGCTCAGAATAGGCAGGTACACGAAATTTCATTTCTCCAAACTGATAGCCTGTCCATACCTGATTGTTTTGCACAAGAGGAAATATCTCCTTGTAGGTCAGAGCGTTTTGGTTGCCAATTATCAAAAATTGTTTTTTATACTGCATTATCAGCATAAAGAGTTTTTTGAATAACGAAAACGGCGGATTGGTTACAACAATGTCGCAAATTTTTAGATACTCAACACATTCCTTGCTACGGAAATCTCCGTTACCTTTCAGTTCTTTAACAGATGAGTTTAAGTCGAAATCTTCATTAACTTCGGTAATGTCAAGTATTTTGCCAAAATTCGGTTGAAAACTGATTGTCAACTTTCCCGTTTCATCAGTTTGTACCGGCTCCCACGGTGTATAAGACGTACATATCAGGCGTTTAAGACCCAACATATTGAAGTTATCCAAAAAGTATTTGCAAAAATTCGATTTGAAAGGGTCGTCGCAATTACAAAGGACAATCTTATCCTTGAACTGTTCCTTATAGTAGGAAAGTTCGTCCAACACGGTTTCATACGTGGTATAAAACTCGTCGTCTTTACATCTTTTTGCCCTATGTAAGTTTGTGTTTTTGTTTGACATACGCCTTATAATATGTAGTTGCCTTACATTCTGCAAGGCAGCGCAAAGTTAAGAAAAAAAAATATATGGGCAAAAAAGTTTTTACCTTATAACAAAACACAATTGTAAACTAATTTTACACCAACTGTAAAATTTTTTTACACTTTTACAATCTTCTTTAATTGTTAATATTCTCATTATCAATTACTTAGTATTTTTGGCACGATGGGTGCAATTATTAAGGTGTTATTAACCATTAAAAATATAAAAACACTATGATAACCGTAAATAATCTTACCAAGGTATTCCGCACAGACGAGGTGGAGACCATCGCTCTCGACAGCGCGACATTTGAAATCAAGGAAGGCGAATTTGTTGCAATTATGGGTCCTTCGGGATGTGGCAAATCTACATTGATGAACATCCTCGGCCTGCTCGACAATCCCACCGAGCTCTTCCGATCTGTCTTGATGCCAAATGATTTTCATTGTGCCCCAAAC
>JAFXMJ010000342.1 GCA_017530465.1 Bacteroidales bacterium | reverse complement strand
GTTCGTACAAAAACCACAATCCGCTCATCGGCCGCGAGGAGGAACTCGCCCGCACCATCCATATCCTCTGCAAAAAAGAACGCCACAACGTGCTTTACATCGGCGAGCCGGGAGTTGGCAAGACCGCAATGATTTACGGACTTCTCAAAGCCTTCGACGACATCGAGCCATACGCACCCGAGCACCTGCGCAAGGCTGAGGTCTATCAACTCGACCTCACCGACCTTATGGCGGGCGCCAATTACCGTGGCGAACTCGAAAACCGCATCAAGGCGATAATGGAAGGCGCGTCCAAGCACGAAAGCGTCATCATATACATCGACGACATCCATCACCTCGTGGGTCTTGGTTCGGGCGGCAACGACAATACCGACGCATCCTCGATGATGCTCCCGTATATGGATATGCCCAATATAAGGTTCATTGGCACAACGAGTTACAAGGCGTTCAACCAACAGATATTGGGACACAAGGCGTTGACGCGCAGGTTTCAGACCGTTGACATCAAAGAACCCTCAGTGGATGAGACAGTTGCGATACTCGAAAGCCTTCTGCCTCTCTACGAACAATTCCACGGCGTCAAGTACCGCAACAAGAAAGATACTGCGCGGTATGCCGTCGAAATGAGCAACAAGTACATCACCAACCGTTATCAGCCCGAAAAATCCATCGACCTCCTCGACGAATCGGGCGCGTACCGTCAGGCTCATCCGATAATGAAGCCCGAAGGCGGCGCACAGGCTGAAAAACAGTGGGTTGACAAGAAGGTAATCGGCGAAATGATTCAAAAAATCTGCAACCTCTCCAATATTCCCGACCGCGACGACGAGGACGAGACCAAACGCCTCGCCAAACTCGCCGACAACATCAAGGCGAAGATTTTTGGACAGGACGAGGCTGTAAAACAGATTTCAGAGGCAATCCTGATGTCAAAGGCGGGACTTCTCGATATGCAGAAGCCCATCGCGTCGTTCCTTTTCGTGGGACAGACCGGCGTCGGCAAGACCGAAATCGCCAAGGTTCTCGCCAACGAACTCAACGTGGAACTCGTGCGTTTTGATATGAGCGAATACACTGAAAAACACACAGTTGCCAAACTCATCGGTTCTCCGGCGGGTTATGTGGGTTACGACGACGGCGGACTCCTCACCGATGCCATCCGCAAAAGCCCCAACTGCGTACTCCTCCTCGACGAGATAGAGAAGGCGCACTCGGACATTTATAATATTTTGCTCCAAATAATGGACTACGCGAGCCTGACGGACAACAAGGGTCAGAAGTCTGACTTCCGCCACGTGATACTCATTATGACGAGCAACGCGGGCGCACAATACGCGCATCAGGCGACGGTAGGTTTCAACGGTGCCACGGCGGGCAGCGCGATGCTCTCGGCTGTCAAGAAGACCTTCAAGCCGGAGTTTATCAACAGGCTTTCGGCTACGGTACTTTTCAACGACATCAACGAGCAAATGGCGTCGCTCATCCTCCAAAAGAAACTCGGCGAACTCTCCGACCGCCTGAAAGCCAAAAACATAACCCTCAACCTCACCGACGCATCCTTCAAGGAGTTGCTTGACAAAGGCTTCTCCCCGCAATACGGCGCACGTGAGATAGACCGCGTCCTCAACTCGTCCCTCACACCGCTCCTAATGCACGAAATCCTCTTCGGCAAACTCAAAAAAGGCGGCGAGGCAATGATAGATTTCGACGGGAAGGAATTGACGGTGAAGAAGGGATAAAAATTGGTGTTAATAATCGGCGTCAACTTTTCGAGCACGGAGAAGAATATCACCGAATGGCTTGCGGTGGAGGAGTAAAAAGAAAAATTGTTCAGTGGCAGATGTATGTTGCAGTTAGATAATTGCTATCAAATTTGCAACACTGCATCTGCGTATGAATAATCGAAAATGCGATGATAATCGTTTGTCTTCTTAGACGACGGTTCTTTTAATGGAAATATCTTCAAGTATTCATCTTCATAATCGGCCATAAGTTTGCTCAACTCGCTGATTTTGAGAGTATATTCGTTTTCCATATCAGGTTCGAGCATACCCAAGCGCGTGGCATCGGCAATCAATTGCTCCACCTGCATCTTTGTTTCGTCATATTGTTTTCTTGTTGTAATCGTTATCATAATTTCCTAAATATTAAATTGTTGCACAATCAATTTTATCATATTCGGCGTGAGTGCCAATGAAACGGATGTTCACAACACCGCCAACAAATATAACAACTGCCACAAGTCTATAATTATTGCCACCGATGTTGAAAACATATCTACCATTCGCAACATAATCCGCTGACGGAAACATCGCCTTCAAATCAGTATGAGCCTTCCACCGTGCAGATTGAACACGCTCAACCCACTGATTGAGAGGCTTGACCGCATTAGAATGTTTTTTTGCATATTCTGATAATATCTCCTTATTGGCAATTGTCATAAGCAAATTTTTGTTAACGTCCCAAAATTAAAAAATAAAAACCAAACATTCAAAAAAACTTTTAGAAAATTGCAACTGATGCCTAAAACATCCCCAATAAAAATGTTGTTTTGTTGTATAAGTTGCAAAATATCAGTAACTTTGTAGCGAAATAAAAAATACCAATGATTTACCAACTTGACGACAACGATATAAGTTTTCCTGACCCGCGTGATGGCGAGGAGGACGGGTGGTTTGCTGTGGGGGGCGACCTGTCGGCGGAGAGGCTGTGGCTTGGGTATCACAACGGAATGTTCCCGTGGTACGCCTTCAAGCAACGGCTCGACAAATATTACCCCTGCCTCAAAGGCAAATCGCAGATACAATGGTACTGCCCTATGGAACGGTTTGTTATCTTTCCAAACGAAGTGCACATCTCCCACTCTATGCGGACAATGTTCAACAAAGGCACATACCAAATATCTGTCAACCAAGCATTTGATTCCGTAATCGAAAATTGTTCCAAGGCGGATGGCCGCATCGACGAACAATACGCTTGGCTCGGTCCCGATATGATTAAAGCCTACAAACGTCTCTTTGAACTTGAACGTTGCCTGAGTGTCGAGGTTTGGAATCTAGAAGGAAAACTTGTCGGCGGCTTGTACGGCGTACTCACCGAACACGTCTTCTGCGGCGAAAGTATGTTTTCATTAGAGCCCAACACCTCCAAAATGGCGTTAATCTACCTCTGCAAAATCCTGATGGACAACGATGTAAAGTTGATAGACTGTCAATTTGAAACGCCGCATTTGACGAGTATGGGCGGGCGGACAATTAGTTATGACGAATATATGAAAATAATGGTATCGTAGGGGCGTACCTCGTGTACGCTCCGCATCTCGATAGATTGTTAACCAACCCCATTCACCCCCACAGCCACCATCGCCACGTATTCCGACAGTGTTCTCGCTTTCTGTATAGCCTTGACACATTTTTTGTCAACGCCGCGTAG
>JAFXMJ010000341.1 GCA_017530465.1 Bacteroidales bacterium | reverse complement strand
TTCAAATCATCAAACGGCAATATCTCCACCTGGGGTGCGGACGGCTCGTCCGCCACGATTGGCAGCGACGTCGTATCTTGCAATACTTCATCCACATCAACTTCCACTATCTCAAACCCAACAACCTCTTCCTCGTTACCACAAGAAATAACTTCGTCGATGATGTTCGCTGCCTTGTTCGGGACGTTGGTTTTGGTGTCAGCAACATTGTTTTGGCGGGATGTTTCATCATTTTCTTGGCGTGGCAGGCGAGCCGCCTGCGTTCCACTAACTTCTTCATCTTGCACTCCACCTGGGCGCAAATTGTCAACTGCAACCGATGGTGCGGCGGGTGATGTGATTGTAACGGTGGCATTGTTGCCTATCGAAAACCAAACCATCAGACCAACGACTGCCGCTGCGGCTGCGTACGTTACCCACTTGCGCCAAATCGGAAAAACCATCATACGCCTCTTGTCTGGACACTCGATTTGTTCGGCGGGGAGGATGGTCTTGGAATACAACTTTGCTACGCGGTTGCACTCCTCGCTTTCGTATTTCATACGGCTGTATGCCAACTGTTCGGCGGGGGTGGCTACGTGTTCGAGGTTCAGGACGGCGAGACGGTCAAAATATGGCACATCAGGCTCGTCGTAATCGCTCGTATGGCGGAGGGAGTCGGCAAGGTTGGCAGGTACAGCAATGTCGGTATCCTCGTCAAGGACGGGACTGCCCAAAAAATCCTCCAACTCGGCGCGGTACTCGGGATGGGCATTGAGGAAACAATGCACCTCGCGACGCTTTGCCTCGTCGAGATTGCCCTCGCAATAGTCGAGGAAATATTCTTCGTAATTGTCAATCGTTATCATACTGCTTCCTCCATATTTGCTGAATAAATACCCTGACTTTCAAGTTGACGGCGCAGGAACGTCCGCCCCCTGAATATGTAAACTTTCACCTGACTGAGCGACAGCCCCGTGATTTCGGCGATTTCGTCGTAGGAATAGCCCTCGTAGTCGCGGAGCATTATGACGCTGCGCTGGTCAGACGGCAATTTGGCAACAGCCGCGTCAAGCACTTCCTTGATGTCGGTGTATTGGCGGAAGGCGGTCTGTATGGTGTCAAAACCGTCCATCAACGGCCTTTCGTGCATCTTGCGGCTGTGGTCAATAATCAAATGGTATGCCGCCGTGAAGATGTACGACTTTGCCTTGGCGTTGTCGATGTCCTTGTGCCGCTCCCACAGCCTCGCAAACGCCTCCTGCACTATATCCTTACTGCCGTCGGCGTCCCGCAGGTTCTTGAAGACGAACCTGTAAACGCCGTCGGCATAAAGGTTGACGCAGTTGTTGTATTCGTTTGTGTCCATATTTTTAATGCATAATTCATATTTTTTTTAATGCATAATTCATAATGCATAATTGCCATTCGGCGGTAGTTTTAATGCAAAATTCATAATGCATAATTGCCATCCGGCGGACGCCCTAATTATGCATTATGCATTATGAATTATGCATTGACTAATCGTTGTCAACCAAGAATCTCACACCAATCGAAATCGGGTAGAGTTCGGGGCCGTGGTTGTGCTTGAAGAGTTCCATCGGCGAATAGTTGCAGTACAACTCAAACCTGCGGTAGCCAACTCCAAACGTACAGGCGTAGCGCAAAAGTGCGGTCTCAAAATCGTTGCGGTTGCGGTTTACCTTGCGTTCGTCGTCGAGTTTATAGACCTGTTTTTCACGGCTGCCGATGCGGAGCGAACCTTCGATGCCAGCGCTCAGGATGAAGGGGTTGTCGTATTCGCCAAGTCGCCATTCCATCGTGAGAGGTATCGAGATGTATTGCAGACGGAGATTGTGTTTCTTGTACTGCGTAACGCCGTCGGGCAGTGTGTAGTCTGCCGCCAATATGCCGTCGTTCTTGACGAGTGTAAACGATTTTTCAAAGGAGTAATGGCGCAGGCGGTAGTCAAATCCCATATCCATAGCCATAAAGCGGTTGAACTTCCATCTGTGGATTGTGGTGTAGAAACCAATCTCCAAACTGCGTCCGCTGTTGAGATCCATAAACGGCTCCTTCGGCTCGTCGATTTCGTCGTCCTCGTTGAGGAAATTATTGACGCCAATGTAGAAATAGGTGTTGTCTTCGGAATCGAGGCTAAAATCGTGATAGCGTTTGCGGGTCAACGCCCTCCTGCCCCTTGCGCTGAGCGTATCCTTGAATATGGACACCGTGCCGTTGCGTTTGTGCTTGATATACACATACCTTTTGGACGTGGAGTCGTATTGGAATTTGGAGTTTGGATCGTTGATGGTGATGGAAAAAGATACATTGTCGTTTTCCCTCACGCGGATGGTATCGCCAAGGTTTGCGTCGCCAAAAATCTTGAACGTGCTGCGCGTAGGAGACGATTCGTATTGGAAACTCGGCGTCCTTACACTCTGCGTGGTGGGCGTTGTGCGCACCTCAATGTCGCCGTCACGGTACTCGTATGTTACCGGCGTTGAATTGAAGATGAAGTTGTCATACTTGATGTCAGCAGTTCCATATACATCCAGGAATGAGCCTTCCTTACCAACAAAGAATGACTTTACCGATGCTGGAGAGTCTATCTTGAATGTAGCACTAACTGTCTTATCGGTAGTAATGGTAAAACCATTAGCCTTGTTTTGCATTAAAGTACAAGCGGCCGCCGCACTACTTGCCGTAC
>JAFXMJ010000340.1 GCA_017530465.1 Bacteroidales bacterium | reverse complement strand
TGGGATTCTTCACTGTCCACGACAATACGGGGATGCCTTCGTCGTTGACCTCTATGGATGTCCATGTCGGGGTCTCCACGCCGTCTTGTGCGGTGGCTGTGGCTGACGACAATGCTGCCACTGCCAATAGTGTTGTTATGTATAAGAAAAATCTTTTCATATTGTTATGTGTATGGCAGGCTGGAAGCCTTTGTTCAAAGATTGTAAGGCAGGCTGGAAGCCTGCACTCCAAACTATAAAACGAAAATTACCGGAATTTTATTAAAAGATTCCGGTAATTTTCGATAAAAAAGTTGTGTGTGCGTCAAGTATTAGAACTCTACCTCGAACTCAACGCGGCGGTTTTTAGCCTTGTTGGCGGCGGAGTCGTTGGGCACAATGGGCAGCTTGTCGCCGTAGCCTTCGCTGTGCATCCTCGAAGCGTCCACACCTTTGCCTTTGAGGTATTTGAGCACTTCGGCTGCGCGGTCTTGCGAGAGCTTGAGGTTCTTGGCTGCGTCGCCGTCATTGTCGGTGTGACCCTTGATGAAGAGTTTGTAATTGGGATTGTCCTTCATAATCTTGACGATGTTGTCGAGGATCGGGTACGACGCCTTTTTGATTTTGGATTTGCCGGTCTCAAACTGGATGCCGTTGAGGGCTTCCCTGAATACCTGCTTAACTTCCTGCTTTACTTCGGGGCAGCCGTTGTTTTCTGCAACGCCAGCCACGTCGGGGCAGTGGTCCATGTAGTCGGCGATGCCGTCGCCGTCGGAGTCGAGCGGGCAGCCTGATGCGTCAGACTTTGCGCTGCTCGGGGTGTCGGGGCACTTGTCGAGGTAATCGGGTACGCCGTCATTGTCGCTGTCGGTGGGGCAACCGTTTTCGTCAACGGCTACGCCCTGAGGAGTGTTGGGGCAGCGGTCGCTATTGTCAGGCACGCCGTCGCCGTCGCTGTCAACGGTGCATCCATTTTCGTCCACCTTGGAGCCGGGAGCTGTGTCGGGGCATTTGTCGAGGTAGTCAGGCACGCCATCGCCGTCGCTGTCGGAGGGGCATCCGTCTTCGTCCACAGGTGCGCCCGCCTCGGTATTGGGGCAGCGGTCTTTGTTGTCTTCCACACCATCGCCGTCGGCGTCGTAGAAGTCTTCTTCCGGTGTCTCGCCGCGCCAAGAGTCGTCGAGGATTGACTTGTCCTTCTCTTTCTCCGCTTTCTTGGCTCTGCGCTTGTCCTTGTGTTCCTTGGAGCCGATGATGAGACCGAGACCAACATTGAACCTTGTGGAAGTGAGCTTGTCGGGGAAGATGATGTCGTCATCCTTCAATTTGCCGTAATGCACCGGGATATTGTCGGCTGCGGCGAAGATATTGAGGACGCCGAGGTTGAGATTGACTCCAAGACCCAATGCATGCCATGAGCCGTCCATCATCGAGTACATACCGTTGATGGAGAGCAGGCGGATAGGGTGGAGGTTGGCTGATGCCGAAAATTCCTGCCATACCTTGCCGTGTGCTAATGTGCTCTTGGAGAGGAAGCCGAATCCTATGATTTTGATGGGCTCCCACGATGCGCCTAAGTAAATTTTGGTGTGGAGACCCTGCGCAAATTTGCTGTCGTCGAGAGCCTCGAATGTCTGCTCAAATTCGTCTTCGTATTTATTGAAGTCGAGTTCGCCGGATTCCCTTGTGCCGTCTGCATCACGCTTGTCGTTTTGTGTGAACTCCGCGCCAGTGTACACGAAGTCTTTGGTCATGCGGATTTTGGCGGTGTTTTTTGTGAACCTGATGAAGCCGAGGTCGTTGATGCTTGCGGCGAGGGTCAGTTTGTCGAAGAGTTTGTAGGTGGCACCGAAGTCGATAGCAAAACCATGGTTGCCTTTGAAGTCTCTCCATGTAATTTCGTTGCCGTCGTCGTCGAGTTCGTTTTCGATTTTGAGTTCACCGTCAGCATTGTTGTAGGCGATGAGACCAGGGTACGACGCCATTATTTCGGCGTTGCCCTTCATCCTCCATTCGTCCATGCTGCCTGTGATTTTGATGTCGTCGAATTTTGTCCTGATGTTTGCGCCGCCCCAGAGGTACTTGCCGGTGATGCCGAGATTGAGCTTCTCGCCAAACTGATGTCCGAATGTGACGCCAGCTTCTGCATAGCCGTATAAGTCGAAATAGAGCGAGCCAGCGTCGAGGTTGAAGGTCTCGTCCTTCTTCATGCCGCCGAGTATCACGCTGAAGAATTGCTTGGGTATCATTGTGTTGGTGCCTATCTTAGCTCCAACTGAGAATCCGAGGAACGACTTGTCGCCCATCCTGAATCCGAAATCGAGGATGTCTATGTATGTATTGGCAAAGAGGTGGAATTTTTTGCCGAGGGCGTCGAGGAACTCGTTCTGACCTTTTTTCTCGGAGCCGCTGTTGATTGACTTGTCGAGGAAGAGCACGGTCTTGCCGTTGACGTTTTTCACCACGTCGCTGAACGAGATGCTCTTGTTGCCGAAGTCCATCGCCACGTTGCCAATTACGCTGAAATAGAACCTCTGGTCGGGCAGCATCGCCGGGTTGAGGTGGTGCTGGCGGTAGTTGTATTTGTCGAAATATACAGTGTTGGAAATCTGCGCCGAGGCACTGCCAGCTATTGCCGCAATTGCCAGTGCCGCCGATAGTTTCATTATTTTTTTCATAATATGGTGAGTTGTTAGATGTTAGAGAGGTCAATTGTTGCACTTACGTATGCCTTGAGGCTCATTGACAATCCGTCGGTAGCCTTGATGGTGAATTGGTCCATCTCGCCTTGTGAAAGCTCGTATGAAATGAGCAGACCGGTGGCGTGGTTGTCTTTGATTTTTTGCGCTATATTGCTGAAAGTCAGGGTGTAGGTCTTCAATCCTGTGGCCGCTTCACCTTTTTTGCGGGCGGGGACTATGATTTGGTGCGATTCGCCGCTTGACGCTTTGGTGTCGTCGATAGGCACATTGACTTCTTCTATGCCGTTAGCTGTCAGTCTGCGCACTGTCTTGGCAAATTCGATAGAGAGCGCGATTTGGAAGTCGGTCTTGTTGTCAATCTCCATCTTGAGTTCAAACTCGTCAATCTCGTTGATGGCGTTGCCTTCTCCAAAAGTTTTGTCGAGGTCGTCGATTTCAATGAAATCTTCGGAGCTTGGCAGGGTTTCGTTGAACGCAATGTCGAGATCCTGGAGCTTTTCCATATCAAGACCGTTCATCTTGGAGAGGTCGATGGTCAGGTTGACAGGGTCGAGGCAGTCGGGCAGGTAGGTCTCGGTCTTGCCGTCGGGGCTGAGGAGCATCCTAATCTTTCTGGCTTCGTCCTCGGTCACAGAAAATTTGCCCTTCATCTCCATATCGAAGAAGTCGATGAGGGAGATGTCCCTTTGTGCGATTAGCGGCGCGCCAAGGGAAGTGTTGAACAGGATGTTGTCGCTGATGTTGTCGAGGTCGTATTCCTCCTTTTTGCACGACGACAATAATGCCGTTGCTGCGAGTGCAATCGCGACGGTTGGTGTCAGGATGTTTCTTTTCATTATTTAGTTGAATTATATGTTAGTTTTCGGACTGTCGGCAATGCTGCCACGTTGCAAAGATAGTGTATTTTTGGCAATTATTTGCATTTGTTATGAAAAAAAAACAGAAAACTGCCTTAATGTGACAATTTTCTGTTTTTTATCATTAGGACGGCTGATGACAGCGTCCTTTGTTGTTCAGACTTGGGTAGATGGATTATTCACCTTCCTCTTCGCCTTCTTCAGCTTCTGCAGCGGCAGCTTGCTGAGCGGCAGCTTCAGCAGCCTGCTGAGCAGCAGCGATCTGGTCTTTGTATTGTTTTGCAATTGCAACGATGTCAACCTTGCTGTCGGCAGCGAATTTCTTCACGCCTTCTGCGTCTTTGGCAGCGATTTCGTCGGTGAGGGCGATTACCTGGTTAATAAAATTCTGAGCCTTAGCCTGATCGGTACCAGCATAAATGTTAACGAGACCGTTGATACCAGCTACGTAGCCACAGAATTCGTCGGTGGTGAGCTCTGCTTTCTTGGCTGCAATCTGAGCCATAAGTGTTTCTGCCTTGGCAGCATCCTTAGCGGTTACAGCTTGTACAAATGCTGATACATTCTTGGTATTCTCGGATGCGCAAGAAACCATCATTACCATTGCTACTACGAGAGCGGCAACAATTGAAAAGATTTTTTTCATTTTTTTATTAATTTTTACGTTTGTTAATGTTTTGTTTTTTACGGTGCAAATTTACTACTCTTTGCGCGATTATAAATGCTTTTTTGGTTGAATAAAATGTTAATTTTGTGTTAGGGTGTTAACTAATCATTAATCCTAACGAAATACACCACAACAGAGTGTGGCGGAATCCTGTCCATATCGCCTATGAGACCTTTGGCGAAGTGTGGCGGGAGTATCAGGACTGCGCTGTCGCCGTGGCAAAGGCGGCGGAATGTGCGTGTCATTCCAGGCTCCATCTCGCTTGCGCCCACGGTGAGTTCCTTTTTGCCGTCCTTCTCGCTGTCGTAGCATATGGTGCCGTCGAGAAGCTCCACGCGGTAGTCCATCTGTATATTTGGTGAGGTGGAGATGCTGTCGCCGTTGCCGTGTGCGCACACCATATACTGTATGCCGCCATCGCCGTCGGTCATCTTCCAACTGCGTCGCTTGATGTACTGCGCGGTGCGCTCGGCGTCCTCTTTCACGAGGTATTTATTGGCGGTGATGAGGTTTTCGTTGAAGATTGAATACTCCTTCTCCGTGCCGTCGTCGCGCTTTACCTTGCTGCCGCACGATGCCGCAAATGTCAATGTCAATAATAATATTAATAAGGTGTGTGGTTTCATTTTATTCTTTTGTTTTTTCTGACGAGCGGTCGGCTTACTTTGGGCAGGAGGCTTACGAAACGTTGAACGATTTCCTCCAAAGGCTTGTAACTCTTGCCGCCAGCGGCGTTGTCGTGGCCTCCGCCGTTGAAGTAACGCTCGGCTATGGTATTCACTTTGAAATCGCCTTTGCTCCTGAACGAACAGCGTATCAAGCCGTCCCTCTCCATAAAGAACGCCGAAAATTCCACGTTCTGTATGCACAACGGCAGGTTGACAAAGCCTTCGGTGTCGCCTACGCGGTAGTCGAATTGGTCGGCCTCCGCCTTGGTGAGCGAGATGTATGCGGCGTGGTATTGCGGGAATACCACCATCTTTTTGGAGAGTACGTAGCCCATAAGCCTCATTCGTCCCTCTGAATAGCTGTCGTAGATATGGTGTATGATTTCGGAGCGGTCAAATCCAAATGCCGCCAATTGTCCCGCAACTTGGAATGTGCGCTGCGTGGTGCAGTTGAACTGGAAGCAGCCTGTATCGGTGACTATGCCGGTGTAGAGGCAGCGAGCCGAGTCGATGCTGAGCTTGTAGCCGCACTCTTTGCAAAATAGGAATACGAGTTCGCTGGCTGCAGCCGCCTCGGGGTCGGAAAAAACGTGTTTGCAAAGACCTTCCTGTGGGTTGGGGTGGTGGTCGATCATAATCTTGACCGCCGACGATTCCTCCACGATTTTTTGCATCTTATCGACTCGTGATGCGGTGTTGAAATCGAGAAGAAACATCAAATCTGCCTCCGCAACGATTTGGTGCGCTTGCTCGTTGTCCCAAATGATGATGTCGCCGCATCCGGGCATCCACTTGAAGGTGTCGGGGATGTTGTTGGGATATACGACGTGACATTCCTTCTTGTCTTTCAGGAAGTTATATAGAGCCAACGTAGAGCCGAGCGCGTCGCCGTCGGGGTTGAGGTGGGCGGTGATTACCACCTTTTGGGCGGCTTCTATGTCGGCTTTTGCGGCCTCGATATTTTTTTTTGAAAATATTTGCATCTTTATGTTTATAAGTTCGTTACAATTTGTTATCTTTGCACCCGATTTGGAAACGCAAAGATACTAAAAAAATATATAATTACTAAATTAAAATGACAGGAAAACATACTTTGATGCTGATTAAGCCGAATGCAGTGAAGAACGGCTACGCACAGAACATCTTCTTGGAGGTACACGACCACGGATTCAAGATTCTTGCAATGAAGAAGTTGCAGCTTTCGAGGAACGAGGCAGAGGCATTCTACTACATCCACAAGGGCAAGCCCTTCTTTGAGGGACTTGTTGACTTCATGACATCTGGCCCGATCTACGCTGCCGTTCTCGAAAAGGAGAACGCCGTGCCCGAGTGGCGCAAACTTATGGGCGCAACCGACCCCGCAAAGGCTGAGGAAGGCACCATCCGCAAGAAATACGCCGAGAGCGTACAGCACAACGCTGTTCACGGTTCGGATTCTGATGAGAACGCTTTGAACGAGATTTTCTTCTTCTTCTCGGCTCGCGAAATCGTCAACGCCGGCGGCGACATCTATCAGCTTCACGATATGAGCAAGTAACAATTTGCTTCAAGCACGAACTTTTGCCCCTGATTTTTGTAAATAAAAAATCGGGGCATTTTTTTTGTGGGTGGGGGATTGTGGGCTTTCCGCAATAATTTACAGATTAGTATTATGGTGAAAAAAATAATTCTTAGGACGCTGATATTCATACCGTTGATGCTGCTATTGGTATTTTGGACGATGCCAAAACAGGCAACGGGGGATATGGTATTATTGCCGGAGGAGGACACCTCGGCGCATAATCCGTGGGTGGATTCGCTGATGGCGGCTATGACGCCCGACGAGAGGATTGGGCAGTTGATAATGCTTGAACTTTCGGGCAAAGTGAAGCCGGGCGACGCCATCCTCAACAAACTTGAAAGGGACATCGACAGTTGCCACATCGGCGGCGTGATAATGTTTTACGGCGGACCAGCAAGGCAGGTGGCTCTCGTCAATAGGATTCAGGCGCGGAGCAAAGTGCCTCTGATGATAGCGCAGGACGGCGAGTGGGGACTTTCGATGCGGTTGGACAGCGTGCCAAGTTTCCCGCGCAATCTTGCCCTCGGCGCAATCTCCGACGACGGCATCATCTATGAGTTAGGCGCGGAAATCAGCCGCGAGTGTCGCCGTGTGGGCGTCAATATGGATTTTATGCCGAGCGTCGATATTTACGACAATCCCGCCAACACCGTGATTGCCAACCGCAGTTTTGGTTCCAATCCGAAGAATGTGGCTCGCAAGGGATGCGCCATAATGTTGGGAATGAAGCAGAACGGCGTTTTTACGACGGCAAAGCATTTTCCAGGACACGGCAACACCGATGTGGATTCGCACGAGGCATTGCCAGTCATCAACAATACCAAGGCGCGTCTCGATACCTTTGAATTATATCCCTTCAAGCACCTTATTAAATACGATGCGCCCGGCGTGATGGTTGGTCACCTCTTTGTGCCCGCGTTGGAGAAGAATGGCGGCAAAGTGCCGTCGAGCATTTCCAAAAACGTAATTGACGGTCTTTTGAAGACAGAACTCGGCTACAAAGGTCTTGTATTTACCGATGCGCTCGCAATGAAGGGCGTGAGCGGCTCTTTTGAGGGCGGCGAAGTGGCTGTGAGGGCGTTTGAGGCTGGAGTTGATATGCTCCTGATGCCGCCCGACGGACGCAAGGCTTTCAATGCTTTGGTGGCGGCGAGGAATTCGGGTCGTATTTCGCAGGCAGAAATCGACTGCCGTTGCAGGAAGATTTTGATGGCAAAATTTGAGATGGGACTTAGTGTATATCAGCCCATTAGCACCGAAAATATTTATGCCGAACTCAATACCGACTACGCCGCCGCATTGGAGCGCAAGATTTTTGAAAACGCTGTCACTTTGGTCGCAAATAAAAACAATTTGTTGCCATTGAAGGCTATGGAGCGTAAAAAGATCGCCACCGTTGCCATCGGCAAGGACGCCTCCAACACCGAGTTTGAGGGCGTCATCGGGCAGTATGTGGATTCGCTATCTAAGTTTACGATTTCCAAAGCCGCCAATGAAGCCGCTTTCAATGCTCTCGCCACAAAACTTGCTGATTATGACGTAGTTGTAATTGCATTTCACGGCGGACACGCATATCCTACATCCTTTGGCACGACGTCCGCAATGATCAAATTCGTTGACAATTTGGCTGCAACGAAGACTGTGGTTTTTGATGTTTTCAATTCGCCGCTGTGCTTGTCAAAATTTAGCAATTTGGACAAAATGGCTGCCATTGTGGTTTCCTACGAAGACGGCAAGACGGCGCGAGAAGTGTCGGCGCGAATGGTGATGGGCGGACTTCCATTTTTGGGACGGCTGCCTGTGGGCGTAGGGACATTCGCAGAAGGAAAAGGAATTATCACAAAAACAATAACTTTGGAATAAAAAAATTCATAATGTACGAGCAATTGCTGCAATTAGATGATGTAAGGCTCAATTTTGGAAACAATGGGGGACTTGTGCTGAGCATTGTACAGGCGTTTGTGATGTTTGGCGTGGCGTTGGGCATCAAGCCGCTGCACTTCAAGACCGCCTTGGCGCATCCGAGGGCTGTATTGACTGGATTCGTGTCGCAGGTGGTGCTATTGCCGGCTGTAACATTTGCCGGTGTCTATTTCTGTGGTGGTTATCTCACTGTAACAGTGGCACTTGGGGCAATATTGGTGGCGTGCTGTCCGGGCGGCAACATCTCCAATTTTATTTCGTCGATTTCGAGGGGCAACATCGAACTTTCGGTGTCATTGACGGCTATATCCACCGTGACCGCCGTTGTAATCACGCCTCTCAATTTTTCCATTTGGGGCAATATGTATATCGCTCATTCTGAGTATGTAAGGGAATTGGTGATACCAATTTCAGAGGTGTTTTACACGTTGTTTTTCATCATTGGTGTGCCGCTGATATTGGGCATGTTGTGTTCGACTAAATTGCCGTCAGTAACAAAAAAAATATCTGGCCCCATACAAAAAATTTCCGTCGGCATATTTATGTTGATGGTAATTTTTGCATTTGCCGCAAATTTCGATTATTTTTGCCGTTACATTAAGTACATCTTGCTGATAGTGCTTGTCCACAACGGAATCGCCTTTGCGACAGGCTATTGCGCGGCGTGGGGCGCGGGTCTCAATATGCGCGACCGTCGGACCATCACCATCGAGACCGGCATCCAAAATTCGGGGCTTGCGTTGATGCTGATATTCAACCCCGCTATTTTCCCGCCCGAAATCAAGACCGGCGGAATGGCGTATATGGCGGCATGGTGGGGCGTTTGGCACATTATTTCAGGCTTGACTCTTAGCGCGGCGTGGAACTATGGCAGGAGGCTTAAGTTTGTGAAGTTGACTAAAAAACGAGCGGAAGGAAATGTCGATAAAATTCAATAATCTTGAAGATCCGAGCATTGTGTATGGTGCGTTGAAACTTTTTCCGCAGTTTGTACACAATCACATCTTCTATCGCAACGTCTATTCGATGGGACTCGAAAATATCCCCGAAGATGGCGCGGTGATTTTTGCGCCCAACCACCAAAACGCCCTTATGGACGCGCTCATCATTATGAGCATCAAGAGTTGGCAGCCAGTTTTTATGGCGCGGGCAGACATATTTGCTGGGCATTTTGTAAGGCGGCTGTTGTTTTTTATGAAAATCCTGCCGATATTCCGTATGCGCGACGGCAAGGAGTCGCTCAAACAGAATGATGCGGTTTTTGAGAAGGCGGTCGAGGTGCTGCGCAAACGCCGTTACCTTGTCATCTACCCTGAGGCAAGCCACAAGGGTATCAGGAAGTTGCGCCCATTAAAGAAGGACATCACGCGCATCGCTTTTATGGCTGAGGAGGCGAGCAATTACAGCCTCGATGTCAAGATTGTGCCCGTAGGCATCAACTATCAGGATTATTATGAATTTCGCACCGATGTGCTCATCAATTTTGGCAAGCCAATCAGCGTGCGTGAGTATCGCGCCCAATATGAAGAAAATCCCCAGAAGGCCAACCACGAACTTGTGCAGCGGGTTACGGAGGAATTGAGTTCGCTCATCATCGACATCCGCGACACCGAAAATTATGACAATTTTGAGACCGCCCGCACCATCTATGCGCCTATCATCGTGAGGAAGGAGGGCAAGATTGTCAACAATTTCCAAAACCAGCTCCTCGCCGGCCGCAAGGTCGTAGAGATTATGGACGATATGAAGGCGGAAGACCCTGAGAAGTTTGATACGCTCAACGGCTATCTGCGCAAGTACCGCGAGGGCTTGCAGTCAGCCAAT
>JAFXMJ010000036.1 GCA_017530465.1 Bacteroidales bacterium | reverse complement strand
TTCCCCGAGCTGTTGTTCACTGAGGAAGACGAGGAAGCCGCAGAGAAGCGTGGCGAGACCCTCCCGATCTGCACCGTAGATCCCTTGGCAGGCGTAATCGACAAGACCAACTCCGGTTACCAGCTGTTCTACAGCGGCGAAGTTTCTGGTCCCAAGAAAGGCGCAGGCTCAACAGGCGACGCTCTCGCGGCATTCGACAATATGCTCGAGAAGGCTGGTGGCAAGAACTTCTTCGACAAGCTCCAGAACAACTTTGCAAACTTCAACGAGAATGTCAAGGATCTTACTTCGGTATCTTCGGCTGCCGCAGCTTCCAAGAACTTCACTGACAACATCTCTGCTGCTTCTACAGCTATCGCTTCGTTCAACTCTTCTGCTGAAGACATGGCTAACACCATGGGTTCTGTTCAGGGCCAGATCACGAAGCTCGGTCAGGTGGACTTCTCCGCTCTCACCGACGGCAACAAGGAGTACAGCTCCAACATCTCGAAGCTCAATAAGAATCTTGGCGCCATCAACGGCGTATTTGAGCTCCAGCTCAACGACTTCGACTCTGTTATCCAGGGACTTAAAGATTCTGTTCAGGGCGCAAAGGTTTACGCCAACGAAGTTAACAAGCTCGGCAAGAACCTCCAGGCTCTCAACGGCGTTTACGGCAACATGCTCACCGCATTGAACGTAAAAGTATCTTAATTGATGGCTTGCTCAGCAGCACATTATTATTAAGATGTACAGCTAACTAAGTTTTTCTAAGTAAGAATCTTTTAATAAATCAGATAACATGAGTGGAGGAAAAGAAACACCAAGGCAAAAAATGATAGGTATGATGTACCTATTCTACACTGCGCTTTTGGCATTGAACGTTTCTGCTGAAATCCTTACCGCATTCACAATGGTCGATGGCTCTCTGCGTAAGACCAACACAATCACCGAGGGCGTTATCGACGGCACACAGAACGAGTTCGTAAAGGCTATGGTCAACGACTCGGCAAGCGTTGTGAAGTACAAGAATCTCGCTGACGAGGTTGTTGCGGAGGCTGACAAGGCTTACAGGGAAATTCAGCATTACAAATTGGCGTTGGTAGGTACCCTCGAGGGTGTTTACACCGCTGACTACAAAAAACCGTTCGAACTCTCGGACACAGCTACAGACAACAACATTGAGAATGAATTGCGTAAAGCTAAAGCTGCAGACATTCCCGGTGCAGAAGACAAGAACCTTGTCGACATCGACGACCTTCTCACAAAGAAGGACGACAACAATGTCGGCGGCGAAATCTTCATTATGAACAAGCAGGGCGATGCAGTAGAGCAGAGCCGTACTAAGTACAGGGATTTCTTGATTGACATCATCCAGAAGGCATCCGACACCAGCGCAGCTTCTAAGGCTGCAATGGAAAGCCTCAAGGCAAGCCTCGAGCAGATGCTCTCTACCGAACCTATGAAGTCGCAGAACGAAGAAGGCGAAATGGTGCCGTGGGCAAATTCCAACTTCGAGCACTTGCCCGCTGCCGGCGTTCTCACCCTTATGACCAAGATGCAGGCAGACGTTAGGAACACAGAATCCAGCGTTCTCTCTTACCTCTTGAGTCAGATTGGTAAGACCGACATGAAGTTCAACGCCATCAAGGCCGTCGTTAACGCTAAGTCGAGCTACGTACTTGTAGGCCAGCCCTACAAGGCTGAGATCTTCATCGCTGCTTACGACTCTACACAGAACCCCGACATTCTCGTCAACGGCTCGCCGATTCCTGTTAATCAGGGCGTAGGTGTGTTCACTGGCAATACAAGCTCCGTAGGCACAAGGTCCTTCGGCGGTGTCATCAAGCTCAAAAACAAGAGCACCGGCGAAATCAAGGAATACCCCTTCAAGAGCGAGTATGAAGTTGGTCAGTCTTCGTTGTCGGTATCTCCGACCAAGATGAACGTACTCTACATCGGCGTTCCCAACCCGATCGACATCACCGCATCTGGCGTTCCCGCTGAAAAGCTCAATGTGTCCATCTCTGGTGGCGCAATCTCTAAGGCTGGTGCAGCTGGTTCGTACGTTGCTCAGGTGAAGTCTCCTGGCACAGTCAATATCACCGTTACCGCCAATGTGGACGGTCAGACCAAAAACCTCGGCAGCAAGCAGTTCCGTGTTAAGCGTGTACCTGACCCTGTTGCAAAGGTGGCTGGCAAGCATGAAGGCACTGTTACCAAGGCAGAGCTCGCAGCTCAGGCAGGCGTAAAGGCCGACCTCGAAAACTTCGACTTTGATATGAAGTTCAACGTTGTATGCTTCAAGGTTTCGGCTACCATCAAGGGCTTCTCCCAGGATGCTACCGCAAACTCGGCTGCGTTCACCGCACAGCAGAAGCAGATTATCTCGCAGGTTCCCTCGGGTGGCAAGATCTACATCGAGGATATCAAGGCCAAAGGTCCTGACGGCTCTATCCGTTCGCTCGGTACCATCGCCTTCAAGATCAAGTAACAGGCGCACTGCACACATTTCTTAAAAAAATATTGTAACTTGATACAATATTTGACACCTAAAGAGAGTTTTAATAATACAGAGTTATTAGAACTCTCTTTACTTATGTAGTTACTCATTATTAGATATAAAAATTATGAAAAAAATTCTGTTTCTGATGGCAGCGGCTGCCATTTTGCAGTGTGTTGACGCCGTAGAGACCCACGCCCAGGTCTTGCTCGGTCTTCCGTACGAGAAGATACACACGATCAATAGAAAGCCTGTTCCATATCAGTACGTCAGGGAGTCGGATGTGATGTGGTCCAAGATTATATGGCGACGCATCGAGCTCACCGAGAGGGCCAACCATCACCTTTACTTCCCCACTGAGCCGCAGGATGGGCGTATGAGCTTTATCGACGTGCTTCTCGAAGGCATTCACACTCAGGGTCTCACCGCATACGCTGAGTCGGGTGGCGACGAATTTGGCACTATCATGACTGAGAAGGAAGTGCACGAGGCTATGGGTTCCAACCAGCAGACTATGGAGGTGCAGAACCTCGATGGTAGCATCGACACCAAGATCATCGACAACCGTTATCAGAGCTCCGAAATCAAATCGTACCTTATGAAGGAACTTTGGTTCTTCGACAAGCAGCGTTCCGTAATGGAGGTTCGTATCATCGGCATCTGCCCCATCAGGGTTTATTACCGTCCTGAGGACGAGGATCAGGAAAAGCCGCTTCAGAAGAAGACATTCTGGGTATATTACCCGGAGGCTCGCAAGATTCTCTCCAATGCTGAGTGCTTCAACTCCAAGAACGACGCAGCTCGCCTCAACTTCGAGGACATCATGCAGAAGAGGTACTTCTCGAGCTACATCTTCGCCGAGTCCAACGTCTATGACAACCGTCTTATCTCCGAGTATGCTCAAGGTCAGGAGTGTCTTCTCGAGGCAGACAGGATCAAGGAACAGATTTTCAACTTTGAACAAGACCTCTGGGAGTACTAACAGACAAGGTATTTCCCAAGTGGATAGTTAATACGAAAAAACGGGGAGCCGTCGCGATGATGGCTCCCCGCTTTTTTGTTTACGGATACTTATCATAAAATTAACATTGATAAAAAAACATTATGCCGTCGTTTTTCGTTTAAAAAAATGTAAAAACTAAGACTTTGATATGAGAATAAAGTTTTTCAGATATAATACAGTACAAATATTTGGACTTCTATTAGTTATGTCGCTTGCGCTTATGTTGAGTGCGTGTACCAAGGATGGCGACGTAATATATATGGTGGATCCCAATGACCCTCAGCCCAGCGATTCACCGCTCATCGTCGCTGTTTATGATGCGAACGCTGTTGGCGACTGTTCTTACAACGACTTGATTTATAAGGGCATCGAGAATGTCGCCGTCAAATATGGCGCAAGGGCTATGCAGATTTCGCCATCGAGTTTTAGCGAAGGAAAGGCGTTTTTGGAGAAGGCTTTTGCTCAGGCTGTCACGGCTACCGATACGCTCAGGCGTCTGTTTATAGTGACATCTACAGCCTACGACAGTTTGGTAAGAGCCAACAATAAGCATCTGGAATCCAATTCTTATACCGATCTGCTTTATCTTGAAACTCCCAAACCATTAGAGGGCAAAGGCTCTACACTTTTTGTTGATTATTATGGAGCAATGTATGAGGCGGGATATTTCGCGCCATTGTTTGGCAAGAGTATCCTTGTAGCCGCTGCCAATCCTGTGAATGAATCTGTATCTAATGCGGTAAGTGCCTTTGCTGACGGATTCAATGATTCTCCGTACGAAAAAAACAAGTTGAAAACCGAGTACATCGGCAGCAAAATTGACGAGGGTTTTTCTATTTCGGATTCCGCTGCTGTGCAGTTGCTCAATAGCAATGCCGAAGACAATCTGGACGGGCAGCTCATTGTGCCTATATGCGGCAGCTCGTCTAATACAATAGCAAGGATTTCCGACAATACCCAGTTTTACAGGATTGTGGGTATCGATAGGGTGATGAATTCGTCGCTTTCGGATTTTTCTGTGGTCAAGCACATCGACAAGGCTGTCAGTGAGACTATAGAGCAGTGGATGAATACTGGTACAATGGAAAAACACCGTCGTCTTGGGATTGCTGCCGGCTATACCAGCGTTGTTTTCCATCCGCATAGCAATGATTTTGAGAACATTGTCAATAAATACATCACACAGGAGACGCTTGACATTGTCTTAAAGAAAGCAATAGAAATGGAGGGTCAGAATGAACACTAAGATACTGTATATATTGATGTTGGTGTATTGCGTGGTTATGGCATCCTGCCGAAAGGAGGACGATGTTGTAATATACACCCACGACAGGAATTGGACAGAAAAAACTGTTGCCGTCGTGGCACCCCTCAGCGATCCGGTGATGAAGACGCGGCTCGAGCGCACTGCCGCATGGTTTGCCGACAATTTCGTCGCCGCGCAGTTGTTCGACACCAGTTGCATTGATTTGCGTATAGTATGGTACGATGAAGATTCCGAAAACATTGCAGACCTTGGCAATCAGCTCTCCAAAGACACGTCCGTCGTAGCTATAATTGGCCCGTTCGACAATCAAAAAGCTGCTGATTTCGCGCCATATTGCCAAAAGACGCAAAAGCCTGTCATATTGCCAACTGCTACGAGTGAGAATGTCGTGCGCCGTTTCGCCCCGCCTACCGGCAATGGCAATCGTAATAACAAGCCGTTTCTCTGGGCTCTCACGGCAAGCGACACCGATATTTGTGAGACTGTGATTAGCTATTTCGCTACGTATTGCAAATATTGGGACGCCATATTTTCAGAGCCGCAAGCTGCTGTGTTCGCCCCGGACAATATTTACGGTAAGACTTTCACCGATTGGATTCCGTTTCATGCCGCCAACCTCGACGCTACGATTACCGACAATGTGCAATACTCTACTACCGAAGAACTTACCACTTTGTTGCACAAGTATTTGGACGACGAAGTAGGGCAGCGCGTTTCGTATTGTGTGGTAGAAAATGCCGAACAATTGTATTCTGTCGCACTTATGCGTCGCCAATTTATATTGGAATTTTTTGGAGAGGAATGGAATCAGGATCCCTACGCCGAGGAAAACGATGCGCAGTGGAGCGTTTTTGAAAATATGTCTCGTACTTACTTCGTCTATAACAATCTCTGCGAAGAATACATCTCAAAAGCCGGACGCAAGGCTGCCGAAATTATGCAGGGGTATCAGGGATATTCGCCATACGCCGACCCTTCTACAGGATTTGAAATCAGCTACGAAAATCATTTTGGCGACAAGCCTTCTTTTGCGGAGTGTAAATTCTACGATGCATTGCTGCTTGCAGGATGTGCGACATTTTATATGCAGCATTGCGGCGAAGCGGATTTCAACGATGCTGTCATCGCGCTCACCACTAAGAGTGAGGGCGCACTTGGTTCGCCGGTATGGGACGCTCCTGTTATGGAGGTTTACCTCCACGGACTTGAAAACGGACAGTTTTTTGAATTTCTCGGAGCATCGGGCGCAATCAGGTTTGACACCGAAAATTATACCGTCAATACTTCCACCACATACGTGCAATGGAAGATTTCTGATGGCAAAATCTTGCACACGGCATATTTCGGAGGCGATGGCCCTCACTCCAACGACGCAACTGCCGCCTGGAAGTATATCTACGACGGGCACAAGGTTTCTAACGATTTTGACCTGATGGATGGCGACGATGCGTCTTTCAATTATCCTGAGCTTAAAGATAAATACGCTGTGCTTGTGCAAGGCAGTTATGGTTTTGGCAATTACCGACATCTCGCCGACGTATTGAGCATGTATCAGAAGCTCCGTGCCAATGGCTTCGACGACGACCACATCCTGCTCATCGTTGACAAGGGCATTGTATCCGACACCAAAAATCCCGAGCCTGGGGTAATCCGAGCGCAGCTTGGAGGGGCAAATCTGATGCAAGACGCCTTGATAGACTATGATGCTGCGGAAATTTCTGTAGAAAAATTAGTCCAAATTGTGGAATCGTTCGTCCCAAAAGCCGCTGATAACAACGTTTTGTTTTATTGGAGTGGTCACGGACGGCAAGGCGAATTTGTGTGGCGAGACCTAAAGGAAGAAGGTGAAGGCTTCACTTCCGATATGCTGCGTGACTTGGCGAATAGCCTTACTTTCAGGAAGATGTTGATTGTGGCTGAGCCTTGTTTTTCGGAAAGCGTGATTACTTCAATAGACGGCATCAATGGCGTACTGGCAATTGCTGGTGCGGCGTACAACGAACAGTCGTGGGCAGACAATTGGAACTATGAAAACCTATTCTGGATGAGCGACCGTTTCACTCAAAACTTCCTTACATGCCTTGACAATGGTAACAATCGCGTCAATTATCAGGAAC
>JAFXMJ010000339.1 GCA_017530465.1 Bacteroidales bacterium | reverse complement strand
GTTCACATCGCGGTACCAACCGATGTATTGGTTGAAACTAATCACATCCACATATTTGTTCATATTGTCCTGCAATTTGTTGTGATAATTAGCCGCCGACAACACCTCCATCGCCATACTAATCAGGCGCGTAGAATCGAGCGAACGGGCGTGAGAGGCGAGTTGAGCGAGGAATTTTTCACGGTCGTTGCCGTGCGGGGTCTCGTTGGCGATAGACCAAATGATGACATTTGCGCGGTTTTGGTCGCGGAGAATCATATCGGAGAGTTGACGCTTTGCATTGAGGAGAGTGCCGGGATTTTTCCAATCAATCGTCCAATAAACCGGAATCTCCGACCATACTAAAATGCCCATTTTTTCAGCCTCGCGCACCATATATTCGTTGTGGGGATAATGCGCCAACCGCACAAAATTGCAGCCCAATTCTTTCGCCATCGAGAGCAATTTTTGAGCGTCCTCGGGACAATTGGCGCGGCCGCCGCCATTGGTTTTTTCCTCGTGGATACTGATGCCGCGCAGGAAAATTGGCTTGCCGTTCAGGAGGATTTTTTTGCCTTGGGTTTCAATGGTGCGGAATCCAATTTCGTCCTTCAACGTCGATGCGCCGAGTTTGAGTTCTACGTTGTAGAGTTTGGGATTTTCGGGCGACCAAAGGGTGAGGTTTTTAGCCGTCAATGCGCCCGCTATCACGCCGTTACGGTCGGATGTGAACGATTGGCGGATTTTGAGTTCGGGGATTGAAATCTCCACGCTTTTTCCGGCGGATTTCGCGTTGAGGTTGATGCTGAAATAGATTTGATTTTTTGTGGTTTTGTCGAGGTCGAAATTGTAATTCTGAATGTAAACATCGTCGGTCTCCACGAGAAAAACATCGCGTGTAATGCCGCCATAATTCCACCAATCGAAAATCTGTGTCGGCACGTTTTCTTTGCGGCGTTTGTTGTCAACTTTTACAATCACAACGTTTTCGCCGTCCTTGATGATGTCGGTAACGTCATAATTGAACGCCGTGAATCCGCCCTCGTGGATGCCGAGGATTTGGGTGTTGAGGTAAGCAATCGCCTCATAATTCACCGCGCCAAAATAGAGGATTGCGCGTTTGCCGGGCTTCTTGGTGTAGTTGAAAGACTTCTTGAACCAAACCGTGCCTTCATAGAAAAACAGGCGGTCGTCCTTGGTGTTCCAATCCGAGGGAATCTGCATTGTTGCCGCCTTGTCGAAGTCGTATTCCACCAAATCTTCGGGACGTTGCGGCTTGGCGTTGCGGAAAAATCCCCACGGCGTCGGGTTCATTCGGTAGTCGTAATAACCCTCCTCCTGAACGTCCACGATGTAATTCCAATCGCCGTTGAGCGAGATTCTGTCACGGTTAAGGACATTGCCAATCTGCGGGATTTCCTGAGCGTCTGCGGCGGCAATTACCGTCAGGCTTAGGATGATTATAAGTAAAAATTGTTTCATAATCTTGTGATGTGTTTTTAAGTGATTTGTACGGGCAAATATAAAAATTAATTAATTATTTCGCAATTAAACTGAAAAATATTTATGCTAAATTTGCACCCATTATGATTATAGATTTTCACGCGCACATTTATCCCGCAAAAATAGCGGAAAAAGCGAGCAAAAACATAGGGCTTTTTTACAATACGCAAATGTGTTATGACGGTTCTCCGGAAAAACTCTTGGAAAGCGGCAGAAAAATCGGTGTTGAAAAATACATCGTTCATTCCACCGCTACGGTTGCTCATCAGGTGGAAGCCATCAACAATTACATAATCTCCGAAGTGAACCTGCATAAAGAATTTGTAGGCTTTGGAACAATTCACCCTGATTATGAGGACTTTGAAAATGAATTAAAACGCATAAAATCTCTGGGTCTCAGAGGTATAAAACTTCACCCTGATTTTCAGAAGTTTCAGGTTGACACGCCGGGAATGGACGATGTTTATGAAGTGATTGCGGAGTTGAAAATGCCTGTTTTGGTTCATGCGGGCGACTACCGTTACGACTTTTCAGGACCGAAACGCATTCTGCACGTCCTTGAAAAACATCCGTCGCTGATTGTTGTAGCGGCGCATTTCGGCGGCTATACAGAGTGGGACAATGCCATGGAATATCTTGTAGGTCAGAGAGTTTGGTTTGACACTTCGAGTACGCTGTGGAAACTGCCGGTAGAAAAAGCCGACGGGATGATAAAGTCTCACGGCTTTGAAAAATTTCTTTTCGGCAGCGACTATCCGATGTGGGACCATGAAGACGAACTGAAACGCTTTCTCCGTCTGAGTCTTAGCCCAGAAGAACGCGAAGCAATTTTGTACAAAAACGCTGAAAAACTGCTGTCAGAATAAGTTTTGCTGCATAAAAACAGTACAACGTAATTTTTTTTATTATATTTGCGGCATAATAATAAACGAATAACCGTAATGATATGAAAAAGCATTTTTTTATTTTAACCGTTTCAGCACTCGTTTTAACGGCGTTTTCAAATGCCAGAGCGCAAAAAATTGACGGAGCAACATGGACAGACGGCTTTACTGAATACACCGTCACAAAAAACAACGCCGACTTGCGCTTTGAGAGTCCAAAAAAGGATTTCAGTTTTGAAATCAGTCAG
>JAFXMJ010000338.1 GCA_017530465.1 Bacteroidales bacterium | reverse complement strand
TGATGATTATGACAACATCTATTGCAGACGCGCAGCTCGCGACGATGGCGGACGGCAGCAACCCGCTGTCTTTTAATATCGACGCTAATACGTTGATTGTCAAGTTGAAAGGAAACGCCACAACAGGCTACACTTGGAAGTACACAATTGACAGCGAGAGCGTCATCAAATTTTATTCGGACAAGTATGACGCCAACAACAATGGCGGTCGTCCGATGATGGGCGCAGGCGGCGAACAGACTTTCGTTTTTGAGCCAAACAAGGCTGGCAAAACGAAGATTACCTTCGAGTACGCCCGTCCGTGGGACGGCGGCGAAAGTGCCGGCAAGCGTTTCCTCAAAATCAAGGTTGACAAAGAAGGCAAGGTGAGCGCAAAAGAAGTTAAGAAATGAAGTATTTTATCGTTTCAGACATTCACGGCAGCGCAACGGATTGCGAGAAGGCGTTGGGGCATTTTCAACGCCTTGGCTGTGATATGATAATTTGCCTCGGCGACATTCTCTATCACGGGCCTCGCAATCCAATTCCCGAAGGTTACGATTCTAACGCCTTGTGCGCCTTGCTCAATCCGTTGGCGGATAGGATTGTAGCGTGTCGCGGCAACTGTGATTGCGAGGTTTGCGAGATGGTTTTGGATTTTCCGTTGATGTCGGATTATAATATCATTGTTGACGGCACGACCAAGATTTTTGCCACACACGGACACCGCTACTCCCCCACCCTGCCCGACGGTTCGCAGACTGTGAAAGGCTCTGTGCCGCCGCCAAAATTTGGATATGACATTTTCCTCTCTGGACATACGCATTTGCCTGTCTTGCAGCGCGATGCACTCGGTTGCATCGTCTGCAATCCCGGCTCCACAACCCTCCCAAAAGGCGGCAATCCAAAGAGTTTTGCGGTGTATGACGGCGGACATATCACGCTTTACGGATTGGATGGGGCGGTGATTAAAGAATTGTAGGATTTTTGGGGCGGACGGCAATAATTATTTTGCAAATTATGATATAATTTCATAACTTCGCGCCATAACCAAACTCATCAATTATGCGACGGATACCCTACGGCGAGACGGATTATGTGACCATCCGCAAAGAAAATTCATATTATGTCGATAAGACGGCGTACATTCCATACATCGAAAACGCCGCCAAATATGTCATATTCCTGCGTCCGAGACGGTTTGGCAAGAGCCTGTTTCTCAATATGTTGGAGGCGTATTATGATGTATTGCGCAAAGACGATTACGAGCAAAATTTCGGCGGACTCAACATCTTCAACAATACAACCCCGAAACAAGGGCAGTATATGATTATGAAGTTCAATTTTTCGGCGGTTGACAGCAATCCTGAGCGGGTGCAGGCTTCGTTTAACTCCAAGACTTGCAGGTCGATAGAGATGTTTGTGGATAAATATAGGGAATTTCTGCCCGCCAACATTGACAACCTGATGGCAAATGCTAAGGGCAAATGCGACGAGATGTTGGATGTGATTGTTTCGTTGCCAAAAGATTCCCCGTACAAAATCTACATTATGATAGACGAGTACGACAATTTTGCCAACACATTGTTTTCCACGGACGAGGACGCATACAAGACTCTCACGCACGGCGACGGCTTTTTCAGGCTGTTTTTCAATGTGTTGAAGGCAATGACCACCGCCAACGATGCGCCTGTGGAGAGAATTTTCATCACGGGAGTTTCACCGTTGACATTGAGCGATGTAACGAGCGGTTTCAATATCGCCGCGAACCTTTCGCTTGAAAGTAGTATGAATGAAGTGATGGGTTTTTCGGAGGGCGAAGTTAGGGCGATGTTGGAGTATTACCGCGACGAAACCGGCGTTTTCCAACATTCTGTTGACGAACTCATCGAGATTATGAAGCCGCATTACAACAATTATTGTTTTGCGTCGCGCAGGGTGAACGGCGACAAGGTTTTCAATACAGATATGACGCTGTATTTCCTGCGCTATTATGTCCAAAATGAAGGTTGCCTTCCCGAAAATCTAGTTGATCCAAATGTTTCCACCGACTTTTTCAAGATGGAAAAGATGGTGAAAATCGAAAAAGAATTTGGCGAAAAATCGCAGATAATTCTCGACATCGTTAATAATGGCAGGTCATATTTTGAAATCAACCCTGAATTTGCGATTGCAGAGTTGTCAAATCCTGAAAATCTCCAAAGTTTGCTTTACTATATGGGGTTGCTTAGTTTTGGCACGGATGAAAATGGATGTGCGTGTTTTGAGGTGCCCAACGATACTGTAAGGCAACAATATTGCAAATATCTTGAAAAATGCTATTCACAGGCAATCGGTTGGCGCACGGATGTTACCAAGTTGAGCACACTTTGGAATACACTTGTTTTCCGTGGCGACTGCAAGCCGTTCATTTCGTACATTGCGTCGGTGATGGATGGCAATTCGGCAGTTAGGGATTTTGACGACAAGGGCGAATTTTTTGTGAAGGGCTTTTTCTTGGCGCATTTCTGCAAGAGTTCGAGTTTCTTGGCATACACCGAACAGGAAGCCGACCACGGTTTTGCCGATATGTTTTTGGAGCCGTTGGGTTTGAAACGCCACGCCTATATGATTGAACTGAAATATTGCAAGAAAAACGCCCCCGATTCTGAGGTTCAGCGCAAAACCGAGGACGCTAAAATTCAATTGCAAAAATACCTCACCGACCACAGAATTGTTGAAAAGTGCAACTCAAAAAAATGGCTTTTGCACACGGCTGTCGTGGTGTTCCGAGGGTGGAAATTGGAGGTGTTGGAATAGATCCTATTTGAACACCTTCTGCGCAAAATCGGTCAGATATATCCTCCAATTGCGCCAGATGTGGCCGCCTTCGGTTTCTACGTATTCGTATTTGTAGCCTTTGTCGTCGAGGAAATGACGGAGGCCGGCGTTTTGTTCGTAGAGGAAGTCAGTCTTGCCGATGGCGATGTAGTAGAGAGACGGGCGGGCGGCAAAGAGGTTGGCGAGTTGGGTCTGTACCTTGGTGTCTTTCTTGAATTTGGCGTAGGTGTCGTTGCCCTCGCCGTTTACGTGAATTGCCGCAGAGAAAAGACCAATGTAGCCAAATGTTGACGGATAGAGTTTGGAGGTCAAGAATGAATGACCGCCGCCCATCGAAAGTCCGCAGATAGCGCGGTTTTGCTTACCTTTTGCCACTTTGTAATGGCTCTCGATGTAGTTGACAATATCCATAAAACTCTCTTCCATCGAAGCCACAGGTTTGTCGCCCGAGCCACGGAACGACGGTTGGTACATACCCTTCGACCATTCGCCCGGAGCCGCCTGACAGTTGGTATTGCCGTTGGGCATCACGACAATCATCGGCTTAGCCTTGCCTTGCGCAATGAGATTGTCGAGGATTTGGGCGGCGCGACCGAGTTCGCTCCAAGCGTTTTCATCGCCGCCTGCACCGTGGAGGAGGTACATCACGGGGTAATTCTTGCCCTTGTCGTAACCCGCTGGCGTGTAGATGGTCATAC
>JAFXMJ010000337.1 GCA_017530465.1 Bacteroidales bacterium | reverse complement strand
CCAAATGCCAACCTGAAACCCGTAATCACCTCGTCGAAAATCAACACTGCGCCGTGCTTTTCGGTAACTTCGCGTGTAGCCTTCAAAAACTCTTCGTCAGGATTTACAACGCCCATATTGCAAGCCACAGGCTCCAAAATCAAAGCCGCAACCTTGTCGCCGTTTTTGTCGAAATAATCGCGCAATGCCTGCGTGTCGTTGTAAGGCAGTACCACCGTATGTTTCACAAAATCAGCGGGAACGCCTGCCGACGATGCATTGCTGATATTTGCCACGCCCGAACCTGCCGACACCAAAAGATGGTCGGCGTGTCCGTGGTAATTGCCCTCGAACTTCACCAAAACATCCCTGCCCGTGTAGCCACGCGCCACGCGGATTGCGGACATTGTGGCTTCCGTGCCGCTGTTGACAAACCTCAACCGCTCCATAGACGGAAATGCTTGGCGAACCTTCTCTGCGAGAATAGTTTCAGCCTCGGTCTGTATGCCAAAACTACTGCCCTTCAAGACCGCCTGAATAGCCGCCGTGGTAACTTCTGGATTCCTGTGTCCGAGGATGAAAACGCCCCACGACATACAAAAATCGATGAACTTATTGCCGTCAATATCAGTGAAATACGCGCCCTGTGCGTTATCGACAATAATCGGCGTCGTGCCAACGCTCCTGAGCGCACGGACGGGGCTATTGACGCCGCCCGGTATCACTTGGCAAGCCCGCTCGTAGGCCGCCTGTGAAAGTGGTCTGTTGTTTATGCCCATCTTTGCATATATTCTTTTGCGTAATACGTTATGATATATTTTGCGCCGGCGCGTTTGATGGCTATAAGGCTCTCGAAAACGATGCGCCTTTCGTCGAGGTAGCCAAGTTTTGCGGCGGCTTTCATCATTGAATATTCGCCGCTCACTTGGTACGCAACCATCGGAATATCAGGGAATTTCTCTACGCCACGCGCTATCATGTCGAGGTATGGCATGGCAGGTTTTACCATCGTCCAATCTGCGCCTTCTTCGATGTCGGCGGCGATTTCCTCGATGCCTTGGTCGTGGGTGCGGAAGTCCATTTGATAGGTTTTTCTGTCGCCAAACGACGGTGCAGAATCGGCTGCGTCGCGGAACGGGCCATAAAACGCCGACGCATATTTTGCGGAGTAAGCGAGAATTTTGCAACGGTCTCGGAGGTTGTTTTCACGGAGAATGGCGTCCAACGCCGCAATCTGACCGTCCATCATTGCCGACGGAGCCACAAAATCCGCGCCCGCCTTGGCGTGTACGTAAGCCATTTGCGCGAGGAGCGGCAGTGTGCTGTCGTTGTCAACATCGTGATTGCAGAGCAAGCCGCAATGTCCGTGGCTCGTGTATTCGCAAAGGCAAACATCCGTAATTACAATCATCTGAGGCACAGCGGCTTTGATGGCTTTTACGGCGCGGCAGACAAGTGCGTCCTCGTCGTAAGCCTTGGAACCACGCTCGTCTTTTTCGCTGTCGGGAATAACGCCAAACAGCAACACCTTGTTGATGCCTAACTCGTTGATTTCCTTGACGTCCTCCACGAGCGTATCAATCGAAAACCTGAAAATCCCCGGCATAGTCTTGATGGGGTCTTTGACATTGCTGCCCTCCACCACAAAATACGGGTAGATGAAGTCGTCGGCGTTGATTTTAACGTCGGCGTATTGGTCGCGCACATCCTGCGACGTGCGGAAAATCCTAAAACGTTTAAATTGCTGCATAGTTTCAATGTTTTTGTTGTTGATGCAAAGATAAACGCTTTTGGGAAATGTTGCAAATAAAAATGCACTTATACGAAAGAATCAGCCATCAAATCCTTGCGTCCAATCAGGCTAAAAATCGTTATCTTGTTGTCTTTGTTGATGAATCTGAGGGTACGCAATATTTCGTTAAGAGTTGACCCACTTGTAGTTACGTCGTCAATTATAAGAACATTCTGTTTGCGGATTTGAGCGCAAAGTTCCTCGTCTTCTTTTGTCTTAAAAGTAAGAAAACGGGTGATGTATGGACGAAAACGGCTTTTTTTAACGTCCTTGGCTATTGTGAAGTAATCTTTTTTGTGAATGTCGTCAAGCATCGCCTGAATGCTATTTTTGACTTCTTCTTTCTGTTTTTCTGTATAACGCGGACGTCCGTTTTCGAGAGTCGTGTCCAAATATTGTTTTTCGTATGCTTTGATGTCGAAGTCAATGTTGACGGGCAAAGCCTTCACAAGTTGCATTTCCTGCAATTTCGGCTGCGCAAAACGATAAATGTACCGCATTGTATAATCGTTGACCTCGCTTGACGATTCGGGCATTATAACAAGATCGTAGTCATAAAGGTCTATTTTTTTGTGAAGGGCATCAACCGCTCGTTTTATAAAATCTGTAAGGTCAGGATTATTTTTGAGACCGCCCGTAAATTTCAGATATTTAATAAATTCAGTCCTCACGCCGCCCGGCACGTCGTCAGAAAACTCGTATCCATAATAAAAACAATGCCCGAAGGCCTTCACCTTATACCCGTTGCCTGTCAACGTGATAATGTCGGTTGCGCCGTCGTGTTCGAAGTCAAAAACGAACTTTTTGTTGCCGTCATAAAATGTTATGCCCATAACTGTAATTTTTTGTTATCAGTTGCAAAGATATGAATATTCTCCCGTGTGGCAAAAAAAAGTTTCGTTTAACATTTTTTTACTAAAAAACCTGTAATATTTTATGACTTTTGTTGTCTAAATGTGGAAGATTAACAAATATAATTGTATAATGAAAACGAAACTAACTTTTTTTATCGTTGCGCTGATGGTTTTGTCGGCGTGCAATGTTCTGCGCGAGAAGACGCGCGAAGGACTTTATGGCGAAAGCGATTTTGGCTCGATGCAGCCAATTGCAAGGATTACGAAATATCAGACTCCGCCATTGCAGGAGATTCCGCTGAGTAAAAATGTAGTGAAAGGCACGCTCCCTAACGGCTTGACTTACTACATCTACCAAACCAACCGTGGCGGCTACGAAAACAGCGCGTTTTTCCAATTAATCCAAAAATCCGGCTCGCTCGTGGAGGACGACGACCAACTTGGCGTGGCGCATTTTGTGGAGCATTACGCCTACAATTGGACACAAAATTTCCCAAATTGTGCTGCGCCTGATTTTGTGAAAAGAATCGGCGGTAGTACCAATGCCTCAACATCTTATGACTACACAGAATATTACATCGATAGAGTCGCTCTCAAAAACAATGCGACTAACATCGACACTTGCCTCCTGATTTTGCGCGACATCGCTGCCAACTGTGATTTTGAGGGCGGATTGCTCGACCGCGAGCGCAAAATCATCCTCGAAGAATACCGTATGCGAAATTCAACAATGGTTTATAATAAAGTTGGCGAAATCACACGCGGCACTCGCTACGCTGACCGCCCCGTTATCGGCACACTCGAAAGCATCAACCAGATGACATTGCAAAAATTAAAAGATTATTACCTAAAATGGTATCAACCTCAGAATCAGGCTATTGTAGTATTTGGCGATGTTGCTGTCAGCGAAATCGAGGGCAAAATTGCAAAATTTTTCGGCGACATTCCACGCGGCTCCAACGAAATTCCCGTCTATCCCTTCACGCGCACCAAGCACACAGCCCCCGACATT
>JAFXMJ010000336.1 GCA_017530465.1 Bacteroidales bacterium | reverse complement strand
GGTAAAACAGCCGTACTGGGAATTTCCCAAAGGCGTGAAGGTGATATTTTATGACGAAAATCTCAAGGCGCAAAGCTCGCTCTCGGCAGGATACGCAGTATATTACACCAAAAAGAAACTTTGGGAGGCGCGCACCAACGTAGAAATCATCAACGACGACGGCACCAAGCTCAACACCGAACAGATATTTGGCGACGAAAAAGGCGAAAAAGTGTTTTCTGTCAAGAAAGTGACAGTCACCGACCCCGACGGCACAGTCATAGTCGGCAAACAAGGATTCGAGTCCGACATGGCATTCAAGAATTACAAGTTTCTCGATGTAAATGGCGTCGTCAGCCTCAAAGAACAATACGAAGAAGCCAAAGAAGAGTGATTTACAATGCATAATTCATAATTCGTAATTCGTAATTCATCAAATCAAAAATCAACAAATGAAAAAGCAACGAAAGCATCCGATGGAAATCCTCTGGATATGTATGTCGGCAATGTGTCTGATAATAGCCATAATACGCAACGTCAAGTTTGGATTTGACGAGGCGAAGGCAATGTATGTATTCTCTGTAATCTCTGCGTTAATGTTTCTTTGGCGCAGGCATTTGCGGCGAAAAGAGGAACAAGAAGACAACGATAAAAAGCAATAGTACATTTTTATACAAATTAGATTTCCAAATCCAAATATTTTTTTGCAAATTTGCAGCATAAACACATAATCACAAAACAAAAATGGCATTTCAAATAAGCGGAATACAACAACTCGGAGTAGGCGTGGACGACGTTTACATAGCACGGGACTGGTACAGGGAACATTTTGGCCAGGACGTACTGCTAAGCGACGCACCAGGCGAGGCATCAATGATGCAACCCTACACGGCTCACAAGCCTCAGACAAGGCATACAATCCTCGCATACAACATGCAAGGCGGCGGCGGTCTCGAAATATGGCAATACACATCGAGAAAACCGACCCACGCACCATTCGACATAAAGCTCGGCGACCTCGGCACCACCATCGGCAAGCTCAAATCAACAAATCCGGCGGCGGCATACCTCAATTTTAAGAGCAAAGCCCCCGACCTCCTGCTTTCGGGGTTCAGCAAAAACCTCGCTGGCAAGGATCACTTCTTTATGAAAGACCCATTCGGCAACCTCTTTGAAGTAGTGGAGAGCGACATCACATTCCGCGAGACCAAATCCAAAATCGGCGGAGTATATGGCGCAATTGTTGGAGTTTCAGACATGGACAGGTCGATTGAGTTCTACAAAGACATACTCGGCTACGACACAGTACTCTACGACAAGACTGATGTCTTTGAAGATTTTGCACGCATCGACGGCGGCGACGACCAATTCCGCCGCGTACTGCTCGGACATTCGCAACAGCGCAAAGGCCCGTTCAGCAACTTCCTCAACGAGAGCCAGATAGAGCTCATCCAGCTCATCGACACCAACAAGCGTCAGCCGCGCAAGATTTACGACTTTGAGACGCACCTCTGGGGCGACCCGGGATTCATCCAGATTTGCTACGACATCCGCAATATGAAGGAGCTCAAAGAGTATTGCGAATCCAAAGGCTGTCCCTTCACCACCGACTCCAACCCCGAGGCATACGAATCGGAAGCGAAGATATTCGACATGGGCGGCGCATCGGGACATTTCACCTACATCGAAGACCCCGACGGCAACCTCATCGAATTTGTGGAGACTTATTATGTGCCAATCGTTGCAAAACTCGGTCTTGGCATCAACCTCCAAAAACGCGACCCGGAGCGTCCCCTACCCGACTTCATTATGGCGGGACTCCGATTCCTCCGCAAAGGCGAAGGCTATCCCGAATCGAGCGCAGCCAAAGAGAAGACGCGCATCTCCGACGAGTGCGCCGCTGCAATGAAAAAGAAAAACGGCGAAAACTAAACGACAATTATTGAAAATAAAATGAGCAACAAATACCATTTTGTCTGCAAACACTGTGGACACAACATAGGCGACTTCAAGGCTTGGTTTGAAGCCGGACAGAAATGCCCCAAGTGCGGCAAAAATTTCGTGGACGCCAAATACGACACCAATCCCGAAAAGCTCCGCGACCTCATCTATACAAAGGACAATGTGGAGAGCCTCTGGCATTACTTCGACTTCCTGCCCCTCGACAATAAGGAAAACATCATCTCGGCTGGCGAAGGCGTATCGACTATCGACCGCTGGACATTCCTCGAAGACTTTGCCAAAAAGCAATACGGCATCAATATCGAAGTCTATGTGATGCGTCACAATTTCAGCAACGCCACACGCACATTCAAGGACATCGCCGGCACACTCGGCGCGTCGGTATTGAAGGAATGTGGCGTAAAGGAATACGCCGTGGCAAGCACCGGCAACACCGCCAACGCATTCTCGCATTACTTGGCTAAGGCTGGCATCAACCTCTACGTATTTATGCCCGAAGACGCTGTAAAAGAAAACATTGCCTCAGTGAGCGCATACGGAGAAAAAGCCGTTGTCTGCAAGGGCGACTACGCATTCGCCAAGAAAATTGCTGGCGAGTTCACCTCCAAAAACAACATTCTGATGACCATCGGCAACACCGACCCCATCCGTGTGGAAGCCAAGAAGACTTGGGTGTACGAATGGCTTAGGCTCATCGGCAAAATCCCGACAGCCTACATCCAGGCACTCAGCGGCGGCACAGGTCCCATCGCAGTAGAAAAAGGTCTCGACGAAGTGGAAGCCATTGGCATCCACACACGTCCGCGCTACATCTCGGTGCAGCCGAGCCTCTGCGACCCGATGACTCAAGCGTGGGAAAAGGCTAAGGCAAACAACTTCCCCGAGGGTTGGCAGCAGGATTTCCCGAAGCTCCAAAACCCGCCCACCAAGGTGCAGACCCTTGCAACCGGCGTGCCTGGCACTTACCCCGTCATTGCCGACATCACCAAGAAATCTGGCGGCGAGATAATCAGCTTCGACGAATCCAAGACCGCCGACGTTGCCCGCCTCATCGCCTACAAGACACAGGAACGCATCGGCCCCGCATCGGCAATCTGTATGGGCGGCTATTTTGAATCGTTGAAAAAAGGTCTCCTGAAAGACGGCGACGTTGTGATGGTAAACCTCGGCGAAGGCATCGAACGCGCCCCCGAGTTCCTCGCAGAGCTTGTCTATAATGAAGACCGCGTATCTTCCGCCGACGAAATCCACCGCTTCGACCGCGCCGCTCTCGAACAAGAATTGTGGGACGCTGTTAAATAGAAAAAGTTTTTAATAAAAAAATGCCGAAAATTTCTCGATGAAATTTTCGGCATTTTTTTATTCCATTTTGGTAATCACCTTGTCACCGAAGTCCTGAACGGTGACGGTGCGCCATTGTGAGTGCGTAGCGGTCTTTACGCCGATGGCAACATACTTAGTGCCGAGGATGTTTTTGCGGTGACCGAGGGAGGAAAGTCCATCGTCAACAAGCAATTGCATCACCACTCCAATCGCCGTACCCATACCAGCACTGATATTTTCGGCGATGGCTCCGCCACCGTAAAAACTGTAAACACGGTTGCCAAAGCTCGTGCCGTCAGACGAAGTGTGGTCAAAGAAATTGTTGTCGCTCATATCCTTGGCGTGATAGGCGGCGGCCTCCATAAGCGACTTTTCGGGTACAAGCATCGCAAGGTCTTTCACAGCCTTGAGGTCTGATTCGAGCGAAGAAACGTATGCATTGCTGCCTTTGGCGTTGCTGCCGTATTCAGCCCAGAATTTTGCACCGTCGAGCCTTGCAAGGTTGCAATAGAGGATGATGTCTTTTTCCATCTGCGAGAGGCTTGCAATGTTGGCGGCGGTGTTTGCCTTTGCAATTTCAGCCTCTGTAAAAGCAGAAGAGTTGGTGTTTTCAGTACCGTTGTTTTCGGTATTGCTGTTGTTTTCAGTACCGTTGTTAGTACCATTGTTGTCGGTAGTCTGATTGTCAGGCTTGGTGTTGTCGGAGGTGGGTTCTGTGGTTGGGTCGTCGCCTTCGTCCTCCGAACAGGTGTACGACATCGTGAGCAACGCGAGACCGATGACAGCCACGATGCCTAAGTAATATATCTTTTTCATAATGCAATTTGTTTTAAGTGGTTTTATAATAATGCTTGCATGCCATTAATTGGGGTCGTTGGTATTGCTGTCGGTCTCCACTACGGCGTCGGCATCTTGCACGTGCGGAGATTCGTCGGGCGAGCCAATCTGCGTGGAAAGGTGATGCCCAG
>JAFXMJ010000335.1 GCA_017530465.1 Bacteroidales bacterium | reverse complement strand
GTCAGAGATACGCCCTCGATGTTGGATTTCAGACGGTCGTACTGAGTGGATTTGGGCAGGGGGAGGATTCCGTCCTGAATACACCAAGCCACGCATACCTGTGCAACAGTAGCGTTGTATTTTTCGGCGATTTTGGTGAGGGTTGGGTCGTGCAGCACCATTCCGCGTCCGAGCGGGCTCCAAGCCTCCACGAGGATGTTGTTTTGACGGCAATACTCCACAACCTCCTGCTGACGGTAGCCGGGGTGATGCTCTATCTGATTGACCATCGGCGGGATGTTGGCGATGTTGAGGAGAGCGTCGAGGTGGTGGTTCCAAAAGTTGCTTACGCCTATCGACTTGATTTTTTGAGCCTTGTAGAGGTCTTCGATGGCGTGCCACGTCTCGGCGTTGATTTCTGCCCAATCTTCGCGCTTGGACGGCGAGCAGGGCCAGTGGATGAGGTACAGGTCGAGGTAGTCCACCTGAAGGTCGCTGATGGTCTTCTCAAAAGCCCTCAGCGTGTTTTGGTAGCCGTACTCTGTTTTCCATACCTTGCTGGTGATGAAGAGGTTTTCCCTCGGCACGCCGCTCTTGATGATGGCGTCGCCGATGTATTTCTCATTGCCATATACCGCCGCCGTGTCGATGTGCGTGTAGCCTATCTTCAATGCGTTGAGGATGGTGTCTTCCACGGTGTCCTCGTCGGTGTTGTGCCAAGTGCCGAGACCAATCTTCGGTATCGCCACTCCGTTGCTTAAAATATAGTTTTCCATTAGAATTTAAAATTCGTTTTATGTTTTTGATTACGGTACAAAGGTAATAATTTTTTTTTTAATAAAAAAAGATGCGATGTAGTGGTACGGCGATTTCATTCAACCCCGCACATTGGCTGCATAGCCGTTAATGTACAAGGGGTTGAAATGGAATCGTCGTATATTATGTAAAAAAAATTATTTTTTATTTGCGGATAATGTTATATTTTTGCATCATAGAATACATCATCATAGGAAAAATGAAAATATCATACATCGACACATCATCGGACGGCAAAATCAAGATTTACAATTCCGAGGGTTATCTCGCCAAGGTTCTCGACGGCGTGGAGGGTCGCTATTGCGGACACGGCGACGACTTTGTGCTTGTGGAATTGGACGATTGCTACAAGACACTTACCTGCGACGGCGAGGTGCTAAGTTCTTTCAACAAACACGATTGCAGGCTTTCGTCTGTCTGCGGCGACAATATTATAATGTGTGAGGACGGCCATTTTGTGTATTACGACCAATTTGGCAAGCATCGCCGTCATATCGAGATGCACGAGGCGGTCAAGGAGAGCGAATCGCGGCGCAAGTGGGCGCATTATGGCGAGACATTCATCACCATCTTGATTGTGCTAAACGCCCTTGCAGCCGGCGCGATGACTTATCTCGCCGACGATTCTACGATGGAACACGCCCTCAATGTATTCTGCGATGTAAGTATTGTCATCTTCATAATTGAAATCCTGATACGCATCTTCTGCGGAAAGTCTGTGAAAGAATTTTTCAAGGGCGAGGACGCGGGCTGGAATTGGTTTGACCTCATTGTTACCGTGGTGTCGTCGTTGAGTTTCTTCACCGGCATCGAGGGCGTAGTGGGCGCACGTGCGATAAGGATATTGCGCGAATTGAGGCTGCTGCGCGTGGTATCGGGGTCGTCGAATATGAAGCGAATATTCCACGCTTTGATATACTCGCTGCCGCAGATTTCGTGGGCAAGTTTGTTTTTTGTACTCCTTTATTATATATATGGCATCATCGGCGTGGAGATGTTTGGAGCGTTCAGCGAAAGTTTTGAAACCCTCCACCGCTCCTTCCTTACGTTGCTGCAATTGATGACCTTCGACGATTGGACGGCTATTACCACAAACTTGATGGAGCATAGTCCGTTGGCGTGGATTTATATAGTTTCGTTCTTGATATTGGCGGCGTATATACTTGCTAATCTGATAGTTGGCATCGTGGTTGACGCGCTCAACGAAGTGCGTGAACAGGAGGAAATAGAGCACAGCGACATCGAGCGCGAGTTTTCTAAGCTCGAAGAACAGATGGCTTCGGTGAAGCGTCTCCTCAAAAAATCCGCCGAAAAAGATGAGGCAAAAAAGCCCTCATCCGACGAAACCAAATGTTAAAATCTGCGGAAATTGACGTTAAAATCAGCAAAAATTTCGTTACCTATCAAAAACTTAACATTGAGCAAAATCAGTTAGCAAAAAATAGGTGACGATTTTTTTTTGCCCAAACTTTAAGACTATCAGCACGAAAGAAAAGTTATCAACAAAAAAACGGTCTTTGTAACTCATACTTGAAAAAAAATTGCTTTAAAGTGTTGGTTTTCATATTTTTTGTTTTACTTTGTAAATGAAAAACCTAACCATTTAACGTCATTTTTTAAGAGTAGAAAATATGGAACAGCAAATCGAGTTGACCACATCAAAAGTCAGGGAGACAGGTATGATACAGACCGTAATCAAGCGCGACGGCAGGGTCGTCGGCTTCAACGAGGAGAAGATTGCCGCCGCCATCCGTAAGGCAATGCTTCAAACTGAACTCGGCGAGGACGAGAAGCTCATCGCCAAGATATGCGACCGCATCGCCTACAACGGCAAGAAGCAGATGACCGTTGAGGAGATTCAGGACGCTGTGGAGAAGGAGTTGATGAAGAGCCCGCGCAAGGAAGTGGCGCGCGCCTACATCTCGTACCGCGACAAGAGGTCCATCGCTCGTCAGGCGAAGACCAAGAATGTCTTCATGGAAATCATCGAGGCCAAGAGCAACGACGTAACCCGCGAAAACGCCAACATGAACGCCGACACCCCGGCGGGCATGATGATGAAATTCGCGAGCGAGACCACCAAGCCGTTTGTTGACGACTACCTCCTCTCTCCCGAGGTGCGCGAGGCTGTCAAGAAGGGCTACATCCACATCCACGACAAAGACTACTATCCCACCAAGAGCCTTACGTGCGTACAGCACCCGCTCGACAAGATATTGAAATATGGTTTTAGCGCAGGACACGGCGAGAGCCGCCCCGCCAAGCGCATCGAGACCGCAAGCATTCTCGGCTGCATATCTATGGAGACCGCACAAAACGAAATGCACGGCGGTCAGGCCATTCCGGCGTTTGACTTCTACCTCGCGCCCTTCGTGAGGTCGTCGTTCATCGAGGAAGTCAAGGTGTTGGAAAACCTCAATGGCGAGGATTATTCCGCGCTTTACGATGCCAAGATTGACGACTTCATCTCCCGTCCGCTCGACGGGTTGACGGGCACTGAGCGTATGCTCCAGCACGCCATCAACCGCACCGTCAACCGCGTGCACCAGTCGATGGAGGCGTTCATCCATAATATGAACACCATCCACAGCCGTGGTGGCAATCAGGTGGTATTCTCGTCAATCAATTATGGTACAGATACTTCCGCCGAAGGTCGCTGCATCATCCGCGAACTTTTGGTGAGCACATACGAAGGCGTAGGCAACGGCTCCACCGCAATATTCCCCATTCAAATCTGGAAGAAAAAACGCGGCGTCAACTATCTGCCCGGCGACCCCAACTACGACCTCTACCAGATGGCTTGCAAGGTGACCGCCAAGAGGTTTTTCCCGAATTACCTCAATCTCGATGCATCATACAACCATCACGAAAAGTGGACTCCCGACGACCCCAAGCGTTACGAATACGAAGTGGCAACTATGGGCTGCCGCACACGCGTATTTGAAAACCGTTATGGCAAAAAGACTTCCATCGGTCGTGGCAACCTCTCGTTTACGTCCATCAACATCGTCCGCATGGCGATAGAGTGCATGGGCATCGAGGACAAGGAAGCCCGCATCAATGCCTTCTTTGAAAAACTCGACCACGTGATGAATATTGCCGCCAAGCAGCTCGACGAGCGTATGAACTTCCAGAAGACCGCCCTCGCAAAGCAATTCCCGCTCCTGATGAGCCGTCTCTGGATTACCAGCGACGAATTGAAGCCCAACGAGCCTGTTGGCGACGCCATCAACCAAGGCACATTGTCGATTGGTTTTATCGGTCTGGCAGAATGTCTCAAAGCCCTTGTTGGCAAGCATCACGGTGAGAGCGATGAGGCTCAGCAACTTGGCTTGCGCATCGTAACCCACATGAGGGACAAGTGCAACGATTTTTCGGAGCAGTACAGGCACAATTACAGCGTGTTGGCAACTCCTGCGGAGGGTCTCAGCGGTTCGTTTACGCGCAGGGACAAGAAGGATTTTGGCGTTATTCCGGGCGTTACTGACAGAGAATATTACACCAATTCGAGCCACGTGCCGGTTTATTACAAGTGTTCGGCAATGCACAAGGCGCAAGTGGAGGCTCCGTACCACACTCTCGAGCGTGCAGGTCATATCTTCTATGTGGAGATTGACGGCGATGCCACGCACAATCCGGCTGTTGTTGCCAACGTGGTTGACATGATGGACAAACTCGACATGGGTTACGGTTCTATCAATCACAACCGCAACCGTTGCATGGACTGTGGCTACGAGAATGCCGACAAGGAACTCACCAAATGTCCCAAATGTGGTAGCACCAACATCGACAAACTCCAACGTATCACCGGTTAC
>JAFXMJ010000334.1 GCA_017530465.1 Bacteroidales bacterium | reverse complement strand
CTGTATCGTTGCGCCGTCCACATAACTGAACGGAGCCGTCATTGTGTTGTTGCCCGTGTTGGCATAGTTGACGGTCAGCGTCTTGCCGTCGCCGTCGAAGGTGCCGCAGAAGTCATGTTCGTCGCTGCCCGCCATGCGGGTGACGGTGATGTCAGCTCCGAGCTTGACGGTCTTGCCGCTGAAGCGGTTCCAAGTGTCGTTGTCGTTGAGACAGTCGCAGAAGACGTTCCAGCCGTCGGCGGTGCTGATGATGTAGGGGTGTTCAGCAGAGCCGTCCACCAACGGGTCGTCGTCGTAGCCTAAGAGGGACGAAATGTGTTTATTGACTGTCACACTGGCGGCGGCGCTGATGTCGAACGTATTGCCGTCGATGGCCGAGCCGTTGACGGTGTAGTAGACCCATCCGATGGGAGCTGCTGGGAGGGTGATGGTGGTCCCGCTGGCGTAGTAGCCCGTACCGTCGTAGGAGAAGGCGGGTGCGGTGCTGGTGGTGATGCCGTCGTTGAGGGTCAGGGTGTAGGTGCGGGAGGCGGAGTATGCCAACCCAACGACATTACTTCCTACGGCATCATAATTTGTCGTCGTGTAGTAGTAGCAGTTGGTGACGGTGGCTTCAATGTCAGCAATTGTACCGCATATCGCTCCTTTGTCTGCTCTTCCCGGATTGAGCGTGGGATTGATGACGTTGCAGTTCTCTATCGTGCCGGGCTGTATAGCGCCAACGATTCCGCCGGCATATTTGCCTCCAAAGCTATTGCAATTGGAAGTGACATTGGGATTGACCATCGTGACGTTCCTGACGCTGCCGCCCTGAAAAAGGCCGAACAGTCCTGCGTATGGCGACGAGGTGTTCACGGTGAGGCCGATGATGGCGTGGCCCTGTCCGTCGTAGGTGCCGTTGAATGGCGTGGGGTTGTAACTGTTGGGCTGGCTGCCAATCGGCTCGAAGTTGCCTGCGCTGCTCATGTCGATGTCCTGCGTCTGCTTGAAGGTCTTGTCGCTGGCATTGTTGCCGCCGTTGACGTAGTTGGCGAGGTCAACGAGGTCTTGCGCGTCACTGATTTCGTAGTAGCCGCCGTCGTTGTAGGTCAGGCCGGTGATGTCATCCTGTGCCCACGCCGTGGTGGCGGTGAGCAGGGCGAGGAGCAGCGTCATCGCTGCCCGCGCCAGAGTGAGTGATGATTTGTAATTTTTCATAGTTATGGTATTATAAATTTGCGGGCAAAAGTAGATAAACCGCGTTTTTTTTAGGTTGGCAGGGCGCAAAAAAAGGTTGGCAGGGAGGTTGTTTTTATAGTTTGGATTACAGGAAGTAAAAGATGATTGACTGTCTTTTTTTGTGCGTCAGTGTTGCAAATCACACAAAAAAAATATATCTTTGCGCAAAACTTATACAGGCAAATATTATGAGGTACATCTATCTTAATCCTGACAACACTGGTTTCAAGGAAATTTTGTCGAAAAAGATTTACGTCGATAAGACAATGATGCTCAGCGTATTGAACGTTTTTATTGACGAAAGCAACAAATACATCTGCGTATCGCGTCCGCGTCGCTTTGGCAAGACCATTGCGACAAAAATGATGTGCGCCTACTATTCCAAGGGCTGCGATTCGAGGGAAATTTTCAGCAAACTGAAAATTTCGAAGGCGAAGAATTACGAACAATACCTCAACAAACTCAATTTCATCAAGATTGACGTTGCGAGCGAGTATCAGAACGCAAGGATGAAAGACGAAATGCTGACGGACTTGCAGGCGAAAATCCTCAGAGAGTTCAAGGCGCAGTTTCCCGAAATCAAGTTTCGCGACAACGAGACGTTGGCAAACTGTATGATGGAAGTCTTTGCTGCCACGGGCGAGACCTTCGTCATAATCCTCGACGAGTACGACTGCCTTGTGCGCGACACTTTCGGCACGCATTTGTTCGCTGATTATTTGGAATTTTTGAACGGTCTTTTCAAAAGCGAGCCTTTGAGTTCTGCCATTTCGCTTGCCTACATTACGGGCATATTGCCGGTGGTGAGGGACCGGGTGCAGAGCAAACTCAACAATTTTGAAGAATATACAATACTTGACGCCCAACAACTCTCCGAGTTTGTGGGCTTTACCGAAAAGGAAGTGAAGCCTTTGTGCAGAAGGTTCAGGGTGGATTTTCAGGAATGTAAACGCCATTATGACGGCTACGCCCAAAACGGCTACGAAATCTACAACCCCGAATCTGTCGTCAAGTGTATGATTACCAAACAGTTTGACAACCATTGGAACCGGACTTCCACCTACGCCGTCATACGCGACCGCATCAAGGCCGGTTTCAAGGGCATCAAGGAGGATGTCATCGCGATGATTGGCGGCGGAAGCGTTGAGGTCAACGTAGGCAGGTATATGAACACGATGACGGATTTTTACAACAAGGACGACGTGTTCACGTACCTGATTCACCTCGGATATTTGGCTTACAACAAGGTTGACAAGACCTGCCGAATCCCCAACCTCGAAGTTCAGCAAGAGTGGCTCAACGCCATCGAAGACATTGACACTTACGAAGTTACCGACCAAATAGTAAAGGACTCGAAGGAACTTCTCAAACAGACAATCCTCAAAAATTCAGAGGCAGTGGCTAAGGCGTTGGACCTCTCGCACATACACGTAACGAGCAACCGCAGTTACAACAACGAGGACGCCCTGCAATCCGCCATCTACCTCTCGTATCTCTACGCCCGCAACGAATACACCGTCATCAAGGAAATGACTACGGGCAAGGGTTTCGCCGATGTGGTGTATATCCCCGTCAACCCCGAAAAGCCCGCAATGGTCATCGAACTCAAACACAACAAGTCAACCGAGAGTGCGTTGGCGCAAATCAAGGAACGCCGCTATTTTGATTCGTTGGAACATTACACCGGCAACCTTCTTCTCGTCGCCATCAATTACGACGAAAAATCCAAGACCCACGAGTGCGAGATTACCGAGTTGGTTAAGTAGCGTTCTGTTTCCTGTATTCGCTTGGCGAAATGCCAAACCGCCGCTTGAACGCCCTTGTGAATGTCGGCAGGTCGTTGTAACCGGTGGAGATGGCAATTTCGGAAATTTTGCGGTTGGTGGTGGCAATCTGTTCGGCGCAATATCGGAGCCGTTGGTCGCACACCCACGCCATAAAATTGTTTTTGTCTTGTTGCAGTACGTAATCCGAGAGGTCGGTATTGGTGACGCCGAGAGCCTGCGCCACGTCGTCGAGTGTGGGATTGCCGGCAAAAAATGGATTTTGCTCCACAGATGTAGCCCATTCGGTAGAGCCGCCTTGCTCCATCGCGAGGAGCATTGGCACGCGCCGGGCAATCTGTATCGGGGCAAGTCGTCCCGAATCGTGCGCACGTATGAATCGCACGTGGCGCAGGTACGCCCATCCTGTAATCGTCAACAGCCCAAATATCAGCAAATTATACACAATATGCAGCACAAGGCTCGATATGCACCACGGCACGAGTCCCATTATGATAACCAACGCCCACGCAATGGAGAGCTTTACATTGCCGTCGCGCTGTTCGGCGTCCTCTGCCTTGAGTTGTGTGGCGCACGTCTTGCGGTAATAGATGTAAGCCTCTACAATCATGCCCACCGCCAAGAGCCAAAATGTCATCAATATCGCCACAAATATTGCCCTGCCATAATATATTAATGGTGTGGTGACGCAAAAATCGTTGAGGTCGTCAAAAGAAAACAGCGGATGGTAGTTGTTGGAGCCTTTCATAAGCAAATGCGCAAGCAACGATACCAGCGGCACAAACATCACCAGCACCCACAGCGCAAAATTTTGATGATGCTTGCGCCCCATTGTCGATGTGGCGTACATGGAAGTCGTCAGCATAAAAATTGTCATCAATACCAGCGGAAGCGACGCGCATATTTCTACGCCCTCCGCCCTTACGATAGCCACCATGCTTGCCATCCACGCAGCTAATGAGGTGAATGCTCCCGCTGCAAACTGCCTGAGCGTAGCGATAGCACCGCCCAATTGCCGTCCGTGTATGAAAATCGTCCAGCCCACCGTAAGCGCGGCAACGATGTCGGTGGCTATGGTTATGTAGAAAAGAGCCTCTGCCATAGTTCAATCAGTGTTTAAAAGTCTGTTTGACAATGGTTTCGACCTCTCTCTCTATATATATATATGTATTTTTTGAGGTCATGTTCATAATAGTAATTATTTCGGGTGGTAAAGGTATTGATTATTTTTGAAAGCGGCAAAGGATTTTTTTGCGGAGTGGGATGATGATGTTTTTTTGAGAACTTTAAGAAAAAAACTTCAAAAAATATTTGCCAGTTCAGAAATAATACGTAATTTTGCAGACCCGATTATTATCAACAGTTAGGTAAAGTTTTATTATTACAAAAACGATTTAATTAACAAAAAAGTGGATTCAGTTAGTTACAAAACAGTCTCCCTCAATGAGAAGACCGTTCAGAAAGAATGGTTGCTCGTTGACGCGGCAGACCAGACCTTGGGTCGTTTCGCATCCAAGGTAGCCATGCTTTTGAGGGGCAAGTACAAAGCCTCTTTCACTCCGCACGTGGACTGTGGCGACAATGTAATCGTCATCAACGCCGAGAAGATTCGTCTCACGGGCAACAAGATGGCACAGAAGGAGTACGTTCATTACTCCGGCTATCCGGGCGGTCAGAAGATTGAGATCGCCAAGGATTTCTTCAAGAAGGCCAATGGTCCTGAGAGGATGATTGAGAAGGCAGTGCGCGGCATGCTCCCAAAAAACAAACTTGGCGACGCCATCATGCACAATCTCAAAGTGTATCAGGGCGACAAGCACAATCACGAGGCACAGCAGCCCAAACTTATTAATCTTAATGACCTCAGATAATCATGGCAGAATACATTAACAAAGTAGGCAGAAGGAAGGAAGCCGTAGCCCGCGTCTATCTGACCGCAGGCACCGGCGAGTTCAAAATCAACGGCAAGGAAATCAAGGAGTATTTCACCGTTCCGCAGTTCCAGAAGGTGGTATTGCAGTCGCTCGAAGCCCTCGGCGCAGTCAACAACTATGACGTAAAGGTCAATGTATGTGGCGGCGGATTCAAGGGTCAGGCTGAGGCCATCCGCATGGGCATCGCAAGGGCTCTCGTAGAAGTGAACCCCGAAGACCGCGTAACACTCAAAAAAGAAGGCTTCTTGAAGCGCGACTCCCGCGTTGTCGAGAGGAAGAAACCGGGTCGTCCCGGCGCACGCAAACGCTTCCAGTTCAGCAAGCGTTAACATTATGTTTAGTATCCAAATCGTCAAGACCGATGGCGCAAGTGATTGTCCTGTTGCTACTTGGCGGTTGAATTAAGTTGAATGTAAACAAACAAAAAACACAGAAATGGTAAGTTTCGACGAATTGTTAGACGCAGGTGTACATTTCGGACACTTGAAAAGGAAATGGAATCCTGCAATGGCTCCCTACATCTTCATGGAGAGGGGCGGAATCCACATCATAGATCTTCACAAGACGGCAGCAAAACTCGAAGAGGCAGCCGCCGCAATCAAGCAAATCGCTAAATCGGGTCGCAAGATTCTCTTTGTAGCCACCAAGAAGCAGGCTAAGGAAATCGTTGCAGAAAAAGTACAGGCTGTCAATATGCCTTACGTAACAGAGCGTTGGTCGGGCGGTATGCTCACCAACTTCCCAACAGTCCGCAAGGCTGTCAAGAAGATGCAGTCGATCGACAAGATGATTTCTGACGGCACTTTTGACCAGCTCTCAAAGCGTGAGAAACTCCAAGTAAAGCGTCAGAGCGCAAAACTCGAAAAGAACCTCGGTTCTATCGCTGACCTCACCAAGACTCCCGCCGCTTTGTTCGTAGTGGACGTTTTGAAGGAGAAAATCGCCGTTAAGGAGGCTCACAAACTCCACATCCCCGTATTCGGTATGGTGGACACCAACTCCAACCCCAACGACGTCGATTTCGTAATCCCTGCAAACGACGACGCTGCAAAGTCTATCTCTATCGTTCTCGACGTTATCACCAAGGCTATTGCCGAGGGCGTTGCAGAGCGCAAGTCAGACAAGGACGTTGACGGCAAGGAGACCAAAGTTTCGAGCCACAACAAACCCCGTAAGACCCGCGCTCGCAAGGGCGAAGGCTCCAAGGACGAGGCCGCTCCCGCTGAGGAAGCTGCCGAATAATTCCGGCTACCTTATATTAAGGTAATCACAATCAAAAACAGATATGATGCTTCCTTCCTTTTGTAAAAGAAAGGAAGCATTTTTCTTAAATATAAATTAATTGAATTAATTGAAGTAATTGAAATTATTGAAGTAATTGAAATTCGTTTTAATTCACTTTAATTCGTTTTAATTTATGTTTAAAGAAAAAAGCCGCCCTCAGGCGGCGCATAACCAAGAAAATTTTTGTTTAATCAACAATATTATACTTTCAAAATGGCTGAAATTAAAGCAAGCGACGTTAAGAAACTCCGCGATCTTACCGGCGCAGGTATGATGGACTGCAAGAAGGCACTCGCCGAGAGCAACGGCGATTTCGATGCCGCAATAGATATTCTCAGGAAAAAAGGTCAGAAGGTGGCAAGCAAGCGTGCCGACCGTGAGGCTAAGGAAGGTTGTGTACTTGGTACGACAGCCGCCGACGGCAAGAGCGCATACGTCGTATCGCTCAATTGCGAGACCGACTTCGTTGCCAAGAACGAAGACTTCGTAAAACTCACCAAGGACATCCTCGCAACAGCAGTTGCAGCAGGCGTAAGCGACCTTGAAGCTCTCAAAGCACTTCCTTTCGGTGCAAGCACTGTTGCTGAGGAAGTGGTTCAGTTCAGCGGCAAGACCGGTGAAAAAATGGAACTCGCATACTTCGGCAGGGTGGCTGGCGAGCAGGTTTACTGCTACAACCATATGGGCAACCGTCTTACCGCTCTCGTTGCTTACAACAAGACTCTCGATGAGACTGTTGCCAAGAACGTTGCAATGCAGGTAGCAGCAATGGCTCCTATCGCTGTTGACAAGGACGGCATCTCTCAGGAAATCATCGACAAGGAAATCGAAGTTGCAAAGGAGAAGACCGTTCAGGAGCAGATTCAGAAGAAGGTAGAAGCCGCACTCAAGAAGGAAGGCATCAATCCCGCTCACGTCGATTCTGACGACCACATCGCTTCCAACATCACCAAGGGTTGGATTACCGAGGAGCAGGGCAAACTCGCCAAGGAAATCAAGGAGAAGGTTGCAGCCGAGACCGTTGTTCCCGCTCAGATGGTAGAGAACATCGCCAAAGGCCGTCTCAACAAGTTCTACGAGGAAGTTACCCTCCTCAACCAGAAGTACGAGCAGGACAACAAACTCACCATCCGTCAGTACCTCCAGAGCGTTGACAAGGACTTGACCGTTACCGACTTCAAGAGGTTTGGTTTGGGTTACTAAGAGTACAGACTGATTTAATCAAACATAAAAAGACTATCGGATTTTTTTTCGGTGGTCTTTTTTGTTTTTTACATCAAATCCGTTATCTTTGCGCGAAAGATTTAATACGCAAACATTATGGCAAAATACCTCAACCCTAAAATCGATTTGACCTTCAAGAAGGTCTTTGGCGAGCATCCCAACCTTGTCAAAAGCCTTCTTAACGCCTTGCTGCCGTTGCCGGAGGGGATGGAGATTATGACAGTGGAGTACCTCACCAACGAAACTGTCCCCGACAACCCCGGCAAGAAACTTTCCATCGTGGACGTCCGTTGCACCGACAATTATGGGCGTGGGTTCATCGTGGAGATGCAGTCGCTGTGGAACGGAGAATTTTTTTCGCGCACATTATTTAATGCTGCGGCAATGTACTCCAAACAGTTGGACAAAGGCACATCTTTCGAAAGGTTGCGTGAGGTCTATGCTCTTGCACTCGTAAACGACAACGCCTTTAAATACGATGGTGACAGCGGTTATATTCAGGAGTTTTACATCGCCAACAAGAATCATCCTGATGACATCCGCAAAGAACTCGCGCTTATTTTCGTAGAACTGCCCAAATACAAGCCTGTTGACCGTGGCAGTCGTGCCATCAAGGAATTGTGGCTCAGGTTTTTGACGGAGATAGACGAAGCCACCAAAAGCGTTGACAAGGTTTTGACTGACAACCCCGAAATAAGCGAGGCGTTGGAGATTGTAGAACGTTCTGCCTATTCGGACGGCGATCTCTATAAGTACAACGACTACCGTCTCGAAATAATTACACAGCGCAATGCAATGAAAAACGAGCGTGAGGATGGATACGCCGAAGGCGCAAAAGCCCAAGCCATCGAAACCGCACGCCGTATGAAAGCAAAAGGCATTGACGTCGCAACCATTGCGGAACTCACCGGCCTTGCCCCCGACGAAATCGAAAAAATATAACACAAAATATTTTGCGTTTACCAAAAATTACCACTATCTTTGCATCGTAAATATTTGAAAATTAACTCAATAACTGAATAGTATGGCACTAATTTTGCGCATCGCATCGCATCGCATCGCATAAATATACCCATTAGACATCTTGAAAAATTGGCGGCGACCGCGCCGCCGCGCCATCATATTTTAATCCCTTGTGGGACGGAGCATAAAAACCTCCGCCCCGCAAGGGATTTTTTGCATTCCTGCCGTCCCCGTCTGAAACCAAGCCCCGAAGGGGCGTCCGCGTATAGCCGTGGGTGTCAACCCACGGAATCGTGTGCCAACCCGCGGAATCGGAATAATAAATTACAATCAACATAATGTATAACCCTCAAAAATCTTATCATCAAATGAAAGAGCATTTTGAAAACGTGGTCGCCCCTGGCGTAGCGACCGAGAGAAAAAAGTACGTCAGCCCCGAGATTGAGGTCATCAATCTCGACTCACAGCCGCAGTTGCTGGCTG
>JAFXMJ010000333.1 GCA_017530465.1 Bacteroidales bacterium | reverse complement strand
CTGCGGACCGTAGTCGTAGTCGCGTCCGTTGGTGCCGTAGTCGCGGAACATTCCGTTGGGATACTTTACGTTTCCTTCGCCTTTTGCGCCGTCGAAACCGCCAGTCACGTGAGCCCTAAGGTCTTTGAGGAAGGGGAATGTATAGTCAACGTCGAGGTTGGTGATTACACGCTTGACGGTGGATGTGCTGCGGTAATAGTCGAGGAGAGCCACAGGGTTGCCCGACGCGTTGGTGTAGGGCGACTTCTTGCCGTCGGAATCCACGGTGTAAACCTCGTTCCAACCGCCGCAGAAATTCGGGTCGTCAGACTTGATTGCGTATGTCGGGTCAAATACAGTGGCTGTGTAAATCGCGCCCTGGTCGGCGTAAGTATTATCGTTGAAAGAACCCTTTACATTGAAATTGACTTTCAAAGCGTCGTTCAAGAACGTGGGGTTGAGGTTGAGTGAGGCGGTGTAACGCTTTACATTGTCAGTATTCAAAATACCGTCCTGTGCCAGATAACCAACTGAAACACGAGCAGGAAGTTTCTTGGCGATGGAGCCAGAAACGCTGAGGTTGTTGTCGGTGGCGAAAGCGGGCTGGAAGATTTCGTCAATCCAGTCGGTGTCTTCCTTGCCGAGGAGCGACTTGTTGGTCTCCGTGCCGTATTTGTTAACGACGTCGATAAACTCGCTGCGAGAGAGCATATCGGGTGTCTTAGTCTTTACAGAAACGGAGTTGGTGGTGCTGAAATTGATTTTCATCTTGTCCTTCGCGCCTTTCTTGGTATTGATGATGATGACGCCGTTGGATGCGCGGCTACCATAGATGGCGGTGGAGGATGCGTCCTTCAAGATAGACATCGACTCGATGTCGGCGGGGTTGATGAGGGCGAGGAAGTTGTTGTCGTTGCCCTTGATGCCGCCATTCTCCAACGGAACGCCGTCAAGGACGATAAGAGGGTTGTTGGTAGCGTTCAAAGATGCGCCACCACGGATTTTGATTGCGCTGCCCGCAGACGGCGAACCACCAGCACTTGTAATCTGCACGCCGGCCACTTTGCCGTTGATGAGTTGTTCGGGGCTGGAAACCACGCCGCCATTGAAGTCTTTTTCGCTGACGGAGGAGATGGAGCCGGTCAAGTCGCCTTTGCGCTTGGTACCATAACCGATGGCAACCACCTCAGTGAGTTCGGTAACAGAGGGCTGCATCTGGATGTCGAGCTTGCCGGATTTAGGCATTGGCATCGTCACAGTCTCGTAGCCGATGAAAGAGAACACCACCGTGCCATTTTCCTGACCGGAGGGAACATTGATGGAGTAATTACCGTCGATGTCGGTGATGGTGCCGACAGTTGTGCCCTGGATGGAGACGGTAACGCCGATGAGCGGCTCGTTGCTTTCGTCCACCACCTTGCCCGAAATCGCCTTCTGGGCGTAAGCGGAGGTCGTAAGCCCCAGAAATGTTACGCATAGCAGCAACGCTATGAAGTAACGGAGTTTTAATGTCTTACTGTCCATTTTATTAATTGTTTTTTAGATAATATTAGTAAATCATTATTTTAACTTTACGCAACAAAATTAGGCTTTTGCAAAAAGATTTACATAATATTTTGTACGATTTCGGCATTAAAAAGTGTGCAATCGTTTGCGCAAACGTTGGAAATGAGAAAATAATCCTTACCTTTGCACAACAATTAAAAAACCGACTCATTATGCTTGACCTCCCCAAAATATTATCCACCCGAATCCCTGACCTCGCGGCTGTGTATGGCGGCGTGAGGGGCAGGACGCTGTCGTCGCACCATCAGGACAATGCGTGGAATGTGATGAAGGCGGCGGGGCTGAAACAGGTAATCGACCTGCGGCAAGATTACAAGGGCGACCGCTACCCCGAAACGTGCGAGGCATACGGCATCAAGTATTTCCACTACCCAGTCAACAAGGGAAGGGATTACATCGCCAATATGGTAAAGGATTTTGACGTGTTTTGCGGGTTAATCGACAGCGGCGACTTCTTCATATCCTGCGCACAAGGGTTGCACCGCACCGACATCGCCTTGTCCACATACTGGGTGTTTCACGGCGCGGACATCGGCAAAGAGCCGCCCGTCCTCGTCGGATACTTGAAAGAAAAAGGCCTCACGTCGGGCAAGATAATCCACGTTTTGGATGTTTTTTACGAACTATCGACAGCACCCAAAATGCCCATTGAAGTATTCAAGGAGCGCAAAGAGGTAATCAAAAAGATATGCAAAGGAGAATAATTCTTGTTATTTTTGCAATCAATTACTAACAAAAAAACAAAACAATATGAAAACGAAGTTTCTATTGCTTGCTCTGCTGATTGTTTCGGCGAGCTTCTCCACCGCACAAGACCGCATATTGATTCCAGCAGGCGTTGACGGCAAATGTGGCATAATCGACCAAAACGGCAATTGGATTATCAATCCCCAGTTCGACGAAATCAACGACTTGTTTTGGGACGAGATGGTAGAAGTAAAAAGCAACGGCAAATGGGGATATTTAAACCTCTCGGACAATACAACCATCACACCGCAATACGAAGAAGTCTCGCCTTTCCTTGGTGACAACACTGCTCGTGTAAAACTGAACGGCAAATGGCGTCTAATCGACAAAACAGGGAAAACAGTCCTCGAAACACAGATTGAAGAAATCGAAGTTTCATTATTGGGATCCAACAGAGCCAAGTCCAACGGCAAATGGGGCTACATTGACACCAACTACCGCTTTGTAATTGAGCCTCAATTCGAAGATGCCGGAGATTTTTACAGTTGCGGTTTGGCATACGTAAAAACCAATGGCAAATACGGCTTCATTGACACTCTCGGCAAAATGGTCATCGAGCCACAGTTTGAAGAAGTAGGCAGTTTTTTTAGCGACAGAAGAGCTAAGGCAAAAATCAACGGCAAATATGGCGTCATCAACGAGGAAGGTCAATTCATCATCGAACCCAAATATGAGGAAATACAATTGGAGATAGACTCCGCATCACTAATCGTAATAAAACTGAACGGCAAATATGGTCTTATCGACCAAACAGGCAAGACAGTGGTGGAACCTCAGTATGAAGAACTCAGCTATAATGCACGGAATGGCAAATCAAGAGTAACACAAAACGACAAATACTTCATCATCGACCAAACAGGCAAACAATTGACCGCTCCTACATCGATTCTATCGTATGCGTCGGATGACCTTTATGAAGATCCTGACAACGACATCGAATGGAAGAAAAACTGTGCCGCCCACTATGGTTTGGCACCATTGAAAATGCAGAATAAATCCGGCTACATCGATTCTACCGGCGCAGTAGTCGTAAAGGCGCAATTTGATTATGCAGAAGATTTTTACGACTACGACTACGCCAAAGTCAGAAACAAACGCAAGTTTGGCGTGTTGAATAGGAAAACCCTTACTTGCACATACTATCCCAAGTTTGAAGATATACTTATATACGAAAATATCATTTTCGCAAAACGCAAAGGCAAATGGGGCATTGTGAATGAAAAAGGCGTTTTCACCGTCGAGCCTAAATTTGACTGGGTGAAATTTACTTGGACTGGGAATAATTCAGAATGGAGTTACCATTCATTTAAATAAGAGTCTTTCATAATTCCACCCTTTCGCTCCTGATGCTTCTCCCCAAGAATACTTCCGCCGTCTTGTCGAAAACTTCCGGCGTATCGGTGGTGTAATAGATGGTGCGGCCGCCTTTGGAGAGACGGGATTCCATTTCGGGATGGCGGGCGAGATAGTCGGCGAGGCTGTGTGCGACGATTTCGTTTTGCTGGACAAAATTGACTGGCGTATCGTCGCCCGCCGCACGATGGAACGAATCTATCAACAATGGATAATGCGTGCAGCCAAGCACCACGGCATCGATGTCTGGGGATTGGGCGAGGAGCTGCTGATAATATTTTTTTACGAAATAATCCGTGCCAGGGTTGGAGATTTCGCCGGCTTCCACAAGGGCGGCAAGCATCGGACAAGGCTGCTGGAAGACGCGGATTCCAGGATATAGCTTTTGAATTTCGAGTATATAAGACTGCGAATTTATCGTGCCTTGCGTACCGAGGATGCCCACGTGGTTGGTTTTGGTGTAGGTGTTGATTACCTCGGCGGTTGGGCGGATGATGCCAAGGACGCGATTGTTGGGGTTGATGTGCGGAAGGTCGTGCTGCTGGATTGTGCGCAGAGCCTTCGCGGAGGCGGTGTTGCACGCCAAAATCACGAGCGGACATCCCAAATCAAAAAGACGGCGCACCGCCTGCAACGTGTAGGCGTACACCGTCTCAAAACTTCTTGAACCGTATGGAGCCCTTGCGTTGTCGCCGAGAAACATATAGTCGTACTGCGGCAGCAACTCCTGAAACTTGCGGAGAATTGTCAATCCGCCAAATCCAGAATCAAAGACACCAAGCATTTCGGTCCGTTAAAAGATAATTAAAAATTACATTCCAAGTTCCTTCTTGACCTCGTTGGTGAGATCGACGCTGATGGACTCGTTGATGAAGTGGACGTTGGCCTTGTCCATCACATATACGTAACCGCCGTTGGTAGCCACTTTCTTGATGGCAGCGTCGAGTTTGTCCATAATGGGCTTGAAAAGGTCGTTGCGCTTCTGCTGGATGCTCTGCTGAGCGTTTTCCTGGAAACGCTGGATGCGCTCTTGGAGCTGCATAATCTCCTGCTCCTTGTCGGCGCGGAGAGCGAGCGACCATTTTTCGGGTGCGGCGTCGGCGAGCTGTACGTTCTCCTGATATGCCTGAACCTTGTTTTGGTATTCTACGCCCATCGCTTGGAGCTGGTCTTCGAGTTTTTTGCCTTCTGCCTCCAAAGCGGTCTGTGCAGCCTTGGTCTCGGGCATTGCCTGGATGATGTCGTCGGTGGTAATGTGTCCAAATTTCTGCGCCGAAGCTGCAACGCTCAGCGTCACCATCGCTATTAAAACGAGAATTAACTTTTTCATTTGTATTATTCATGAATTATTTTACTTGATTATCTTTTTGAGGACAACATCGCTCTCGTCGTACTTCTCGGAGGCGTAGATGATGTCGCCGGTCACCTTGTCGAAGATGTAGTCGTAGCCCGCCTCGGTGGCAACGCTTTTGAGCGCGTTGTAAACATTGTCCTGGATGGGCTTGATGAGCTCCTGACGCTTCTTGGCGAGTTCGCCGTCGTTGCCGAAGTACCTCTTCTGCAATTCCTTGGCTTCCTTCTCCTTGGCGATGATTTCGTCCTCGCGCTTAGCCTTGGTGGCCTCGGGAAGGATGTCCGCCTCCGCCTGGTACTTCTTGTACATCTCGTCGAGCTCCTTGAACTTGGCTTCTACTTCTGCCTGCCACTGCTTGGAGTAGCCGTCGAGCTTGGTCTGCGCCTGCTGGTAGGCGGGAATCTTGCTCAAAATATATTCGGTGTCGACGTGTGCAAACTTCTGGGCAAATGATGCCGCGCCAAAAATCATTGTCAACGCAAGAGTGAATATCAGTCTTTTCATATCGCTTGTGGTTTTGATGTTAAACAATCGTTTTTGCTAATATTGTTGGTAGTTTCCGCGATGTTGAATCGCCGTTAATATTAATTAACTCACTAAAAACTCTGTCCGAGTGTAAACTGCAACTTGGAGCCGCTCCTCTCGGTCTCTCCCGGAGGCGTGTCGAAGCCCCAGCCCCAGTCGAGTCCCAGCATACCGAGCATCGGCAGGAACACCCTCACGCCCAATCCGGCAGTGCGGTAGAGGTTGAAGGGCTGGAATTGGTGCAACTCCTTCCAGCAATTGCCGCCTTCGAGGAATGCAATGCCGTATATTGTGGCAGATTCGCTGAGGATGGCGGGGTAACGGAGTTCGAGGGCGTACTTGGCGTACACGTTGCCGTCGGCGGAGATGGTCTCCGCGTCGTAGCCGCGCAGGCCGATTACATCCTTGCCGTATGAATAATAGTTCATACCGTCGCCGCCCATCGTGTAGCCCTGGAAGGGCGAATATCCGAGGTCGCGGGTGTAATATGCGCAAAATCCGTACTCCAATTTGGTGTGGAACACGAGGTCGCCGACGAGCGGAGTGAAGTTTTTGGCCTCAAATCCGTATTTGTGATATTCCACCCACTGCCATTTGTAGTCGGGGTCGATGGTCTTGTAGTTTTTGTTGTTCATCCTGGAATACGGGGGCGTGAGCTCGGCAGAAATCGAGAACGACGAACCACGGCGCGAGTAGATGGGCGCGTCGATGTTGTTGCGCGAGAACACCACTTTGAGCGCAATTTCGTTGGCGGTGCCGTTGGCACTGAATCCGTCGAAGTATGCGTAATTCTTCAACTTGTAACGCTTGAACGCCACTTCGTTGTAGAGCTGGAAGTAATTGTCGGGCCACGAAAGACGGCGACCCAATCCAACTGCCGCGCCCCACACCTGCATACGGTAGTCCATACTGCTGCTGTACAGGTTGCGGTAGTACGACGAAGTGGAGTAATATTTGGCATAATTGACATCCGTATAATAAAAACTTACGGTGAACGAATTTCTCTTCCTGCCGCCGAGCCAAGGCTCCACAAACGACAAGCTGTATGTCTGGTAATATTTGCCGTTGGACTGGAACGAGATGCTCAGCTTCTGGCCGTCGCCCTGCGGCAACGGGTGCCACGAGGATTTGTCGAAGAAGTTGTGGGTGGAGAAGTTGTTGAAGGTGACGCCAAGCCTGCCGACGAAATATCCGCCGCCCCAGCCTGCCGACAATTCAAACATATCGCTGCCTTTTTCCACCAATGGGTATTCGATGTCCACTTCCTTGTTCACATAATCGGGAACAGGGTTCGGGATGAGTTTTTCGGGTTCAAAGTTGCCAAGCTGCGCAAGCTCGCGGACGGAGGCGATGATGTCGCTCTTGCTGAAAAGCTCGCCCGGCAGGGTGTATAGTTCGCGCCTCGGCACACGGTCGTTGGTGCGGGTATTGCCGGTGATGATGATGCGGTCGATGTATGCCTGCGGGCCTTCAAAGACCATAATCTCCACGTCCACAGAGTCATTGACCACCGCCACCTCCCTCGGCACAGTGCGGAAGAAGAGGTAGCCGTCGTCCATATAAATATTGCTTACGGCGTCCTTGTCTGAATTGATGCGCTCGTCGAGGCGGTTTTGGTCGTAAGCCTCGCCCTTCTTGATGTCGAGACGGCGTTGGAGTACGTCGGTGCCGTATTTTTCGTTGCCAATCCAAGTGATG
>JAFXMJ010000332.1 GCA_017530465.1 Bacteroidales bacterium | reverse complement strand
ATACAACATCGTTGTAGGCCGTTCCAAGGATATTTATGGCCCTTATCTCGACAATCTCGGTCGCGATATGAAGCAAGGCGGCGGCAAGATGGTGGTCAATACCTACGGCAAGGCTGTTGGCGCGGGACACTTCGGTCGTTTCGTTGTTGACAAGGGCGTAGAGGTGATGTCGTGCCACTTTGAGGCGGATTTTGAGCGCAGCGGCAGGAGCGTTCTCTCGATTTTGCCGTTGACGTGGAAGGACGGCTGGCCCAAGGCTGGCAAGAAGGTAAGCAACGGCGTGTTCTCGATTCAGTCGGAACGTCGCGGCTATGCCTTGGAACTTGCCACGGATTTTGTCCGCATCCAACAAGAGCGTCAGGCTTGGTGGAATGCCAAACCCGACGACCCGGTTTCTGAACTTCCGTTACAAAAACTCTCCGATATGGAGTCCACGTGGCCCAAAGGTGCAGCACCCGCCCGCCTGAGCGATTATATGCTCCGTCCCAACCAATATTGGCAGATAGAGGCTGTTGACGGCAAGGGCGGCTACCTTGGCAATCCGTATTTCAAGATTACCATCAAAGGCACTACCCGCACTCTCGCCGCCGGCCCTGATATGGATGTAATTGTTGCCGAAAATTACACCGGCGACGACACCCAACTCTGGCGCATAGAGCAATGCACCGATGGCACTTACCGCCTGATGCCCAAGCGTCTCGCTGGCACCACTTCCGACAACACAAAGTTCGTCCTCTACTCCATCGCCGACTCCACCCCAATCCTCAAAGAATGGGACAACGGCGACAATGCAAAGTGGAATCTTGTGGCGGAAGAGAAATAAGACGACAACTAATCATTTGAAAACGATATTTATGTAACCCCGTACATCACAGTGTATTAGCACACGATGTACGGGGTTATTATGTAAGGGTGGTTCTTATAAGGTATATAAGAAAAAATTTATATGTTATATACAGAAGTTTTGTATGTTGTTGCAAGTCTCAAAAAAGCCGCATAACTTTGCGGTGAAATTATAAACAGGCATAAGTCAAAAACTTAATCAATATAAGGAAAAGACTAATACGTGTTGGGAAATTGAAAAATGCTGCATATATTTGCAGAAAATTTTAAAAATTATATTTTATGCTGAAATACAAAACAATTGACGGAGGAAAGGTAATCAGCAATGCAAACCTTTCCGCAGATGTGCAAAACAAAAGAAATCCTCTTGACGCGACAATGTGTGGCAGTGGAAGACAAGACGTTGCGACGATTTTACAATTAACTTATTTTATCAACAAATTAAAATTTAACTACTATGGCAAAGAAGCATGAAGAGTATTGGTTCTCGAGACCATACACAGCAACGGAGTATCCAAACGAATTTACTCCTGAACAGGAAAGGGTTATGGCGGATATATACGCATGTCCTCCAATATTATTCACTCCCGAATACTCCAAATGGAGAAATTATTTAAGGTCCAAGCACCCTGATAAATTGGACTGGTTGTTTGAATCGTTGCCTTACGAAGATCAAAAGAACATTTACCTATTACATAGGGAAGAATTTGGCGCGTTATCCAACGAGGCAAAAGGTAGATTTGGCGAAAGGATGACAAGGAACAAGACAAATGATGTATCGCCTTATTTCGCAGGAGGGCTGGGTGCAACACTGTTTGCTCCCTTGGGCATTGAATATGCCGCTTTGGCAGCAGATGCTGCCGCTCCACATATCGTCAATGCTGCCACAAAAGTAGGAAATGCCACATCAGAAGCATTCGACGCTACTATTGGTAAAATCGCGGACGCATTCATTGACAGTCCTTTGGGACAAAAGGCAATACCTTTCTTCTATGATTACTTAAAAAGTCCACTTGAAATGGCATTTGCAGCACAGGGATTGCAGAATCTTGCAAGCGAAAATGGCGTTGCAAAGACCGAAAGACTGGCACGAGAAGGCGAATATGGTCAAGCAGCATTGTCAGGTTTGGGCGATGTGCTGGACGCGAGCATGGTAGTACCTGCTGCAATGGGGCTTCAAGAAGCAAGGCAGTCTGCGACGGATTTCTTGAAATATAGATACACAAGACCTCCAAAACACAGTTACGTTACCGAGAAAAAAGCGGAATCCTCAATTGACGATTTGTATAAGGACGACTACTATAAATCTGAACTTGACTGGTCGCCTGAGAGTTGGTTTGGCAGAAGGGTTGACAAGGCATACGATGCCGAAGATGTTGCTGCACTACGTTTTCACGTTCCAGAGTATTTGCAAATCGAAAAGACGGCAAAGGACAAGGGCACATGGCTAAAAATGGATGACGGTTCCAACTGGGAAGGTGACCCAAGGAGTTGGGTGCAGATGCAAAGCAAGTCATACGATGCCTATACTGGTGACTCTCCTTTCAAATACCAACCTTTTTCTCATTCATCTAATAATGCATTTCAAACTTTTGATTTGTCATTCTTTGGAAAAACTGATGAAGGTTTTTTCGGCAAGGGTTTTTATTCCCATCCTGCCGAAAAAATAAATGGTGAGTTAACAGGCAGAAATTCATACGGTGATAAAAAATATTTGCTCACCACAAATGTACAAAAGCCGTTGAATTTAAACAGCCCTGAATGGCAATATGCAGAATTATTCAATAGACCACAACACAATGCACCAAAGGGTATTTTTGATAAATACGACTCTGTCTATTTTGGCGTGCTTGGCGATAATTCCATAGGTGCTATGCCTTCTGAATTGGTAGTTCCTAAACCTACAAATTATAAATCCCTTTTAGGAAACAATGGCAATTTTAATCCATTAAATGCCAATATGTACAAAGGGCTTATCCCTCTATTGGGCATATATTGTACTGCAAGTCAAAAAGACTAACAATTTTTTGATTATGAGTTTAGTAACAAAGATAAAGAGACTTTTCATCAAGGACAAAGAAAATAAAAAGGAATTTGGTCCGACAAATACAATGATGACATATCAGCCCGTCGGATACTATATCCATTGGGTTAGACTGACATGCTATGTTATCCAAAAAGACATTAGCAAAGACAACCTGAATGCTGATAGGATTCCATATTTGGTAAAGGGTTTATTATCGCAAAAAGAAGACCCTCGCTTCGCAGAAATATTCGATGAGATAGACAAAACATTGTCATCAATATACGAATACTCCTTGAAAAAAGGGGTCGTAGAGCCGGAAATCAGTTTTTCAACTTTTTTGCATACACAAGGTATTAAAAATGAAGAAACTGAGAGAATTTACAATCAGTAAAAACGGTGACAAACAAAAGCAAGGCTGCTCCAAGATGGGGCGGCCTTGTTTTTTTTGAAAAAAGTTTTTTGGCGTTTTCGGCGAAAAGTGTTACATTTGCTGTAACAATGAAAAAAATATTCCGCATATTATTGATAACAATTGTATTGCTTGTGGTGGCGGTCTTGTACATCAAAAGCAAAGTTCATCTTGTGTACCTCCACGATAGACCATACCAAGCGGAACGGGTGATAACATCGGAAATTGTTGTGGATCAAAAAATAGAAACCACAATGCGATATGCAATGTCAGAAACTGCAAACAGATTGGAATTTGCGGCGAAAAACGACATCGCAAACGGTAAGGCAAATTGCGTGGGGTATGCGCGTTTGGCAGCCGATATTTGCAACGATGTTTTCAAGCAAAACAATATTAAAGCAAAAGCCAAACCTGTTGTAGGGCATTATTATGTTGGAAGCATCAATATCCACGACATTGTTTTAAAATACATTACCGACGACAAAACAAAGAATTTTTGGAAAGACCACGACTATGTGCAAATTTTGGATTTGTCCAATAATGTAATCGGTTCTTTTGACCCAAGCGTCTATGATTTGACAGGATTTGATTTCACGGAATAAATAATTTCTTAAACGTCAATTACCATCAATTCTTTCGTCAATTTCCGTCAATTTATGCTAGAAAATTGATGATAATTGATGGTGAAATTGACGGTAATTGACGTTAAAAAAAAATTATTCCTTTGTCAATTCCTCCACTGCCTTATCCACTTTTTCAAAATTGAATTGGCTGTACACTTCGTTGAACAACGCCGCAATCTTGTCGTTGCAGAGGTTGCCGATGCTGCCGATGTGAGTGTGGTTCAATGGCTTGTCCCAATGGAATTTGCCCTCAAAAACTTGATGTCCAACTTCCTTGTATGCATCGCGGAATGGAACGCCGGCAACAACCATTTCGTTCAATGCCTCCACGGTGAAGATGGGCTGGTACATCTCGTTTTTGAGGATGTCTTCGCGGGGCTGGATTTTGGGCAGTATAAATTCCATAAAATCAAGGCACATCTGCATCCTTTCAAATACGGGCAGGTAACTCTCTTTCAAAAGTTGCAGGTCGCGGAAATATCCACAAGTCAGGTT
>JAFXMJ010000331.1 GCA_017530465.1 Bacteroidales bacterium | reverse complement strand
GTAAGTCTTACTCCCAAATTGTTGGGCAATTCAAAGCCTGCGCCAATGAGAAATCCGACATTCATCCGCTTGTAGTCGTCTTCTTCGCCTGTACCGAACTTGATAGAGCCGTCATCCTTGTCTCCATCATCATCTTCTTCCCATTTCCCTGAAAGTCCAATGCCGAATGTCGGACCTGCAAGGAAGTAGAGGTTGTTGTCGCCAACAGCAATGTTGGCTCTCAAATTAATTGGGAGAGTCAAGTAGTTGATTTTATCGGTTGTCTTGTAGCCATGATCGTCAACCTTGCAGCCCTTCTGTTCGAAAGTCAGTCCGCTCTCCAACGCAAGCAAGTCGGAAAAGTTGTAGTCGGCGTAAACACCAAGGTTGAGTCCAGCAATTGATTTGGGGCTGACGCTGTAGCCGTCGGCATCAACTTTGAAGTTCGAGAAGTTCAATCCCGCCTTCACACCGAAACTGAGGTCCTGCGCCGCGGCAGGGACTGACACGGCTATTGCAACCGCAATCAGCATTAGTTTGAATAGTTTCATAATGTACTGAAATTTTAGTTATTAAATTAGTGAACTATGATTTCAAACTTTGTCGGATTGATTTGAAAGGGGGGATAAAAAGAAAGCACAGCTTACTTGGTTACATCCTGTGAATGATGGTCGTAGGAAACCTGAAAGTCAAGACATAACACAGCAAACCATGCCCTTATACAGAGCCGGATGCTGTACTGTACCCCAACTTTCTAAGAATTTCCTACGTTCTCATTCATAGGGAATACAGTACAACTTCCAAATAATCTATTTATCTTGGCCGCGGGCTACCTGAGCCCACAACTTTTATGACGCAAATTTGATTTAATAATTTTAATTAAACAAATTTAAAGTATTAAAAAATGTTAATTGCTTGAAATTTTGCAACGACACCCTGCAGACGCATATTAAAGGCATTTCGTATTTCAAAAATCAAATAAAGTTGTGTCATCCAAAAAAAATCAATAATTTTGCCCTTTGAAAAAGATTCTTGCATAAATTGACGGAAATTGACGAAAAAATTGACGAAAATTTATGTTTAAAGAAAAGAACGCCGCAAGGCGTTCCCCTCAATGAATAACGTTAATTATTGTTTTAGAAAAAAATGACATTGGATTTTGAAAAAATGGGCGGGTTGATTCCTGCCATTGTACAGGATTACGAGACATTGCAGGTGCTGATGCTCGGATATATGAACGAGGAGAGTTTCAAGAAAACTCAGGAGACCAAGAAGGTAACATTTTGGTCGCGTAGCCGCAACTGCCTTTGGACTAAGGGCGAAACTTCCGGCAACTTCTTGCACGTCAGGGAGATGTATGTGGATTGCGACAACGACACCATTCTCATCAAGGCTAAGCCCGACGGCCCCACTTGCCATAAGGGAACGACCTCGTGTTTTGATTTTGAGGAGAGCAACATCGGCTTCTTGTCGTACCTCCAAAAATTCATCGACAAACGCAATGAGGAGCGTCCTGTTGGTAGTTACACCACAAAACTCTTCCGCGAGGGCGTCAACAAAATCGCCAAAAAAGTGGGCGAGGAAGCTGTGGAACTTGTAATCGAATCCAAGGACAACAACGATTCGCTCTTCCTCAACGAGGCTGCGGATTTGCTGTACCACGTCATCGTCCTCCTGAGCGCAAAGGGCAAAAAAATTGAGGACGTCGTTGCAGTTTTGAAGGGAAGACATCAGGAATAAGGATTGGTATTGAATGAAACCATTATGAGAAGGATATTGACATTAATTGCCGCCATAATAATATGCGTATCCAACGCGGCGGCGCAGGGCGGGATGTGGCTGCCGGTATTGGCGGAACAGCGCATTGCCGATATGCAGAAAAACGGTTTCAAATTGAAGGCTGAGGACATCTACTCCGTCAACAAGGCTTGTATGAAGGACGCCGTGGTATTGTTTGGCGGCGGCTGCACGGGCGAGTTCGTGTCTGACAACGGTCTGATATTCACCAACCACCATTGCGGCCGGTCTTTTATACAGCAACATTCCACTCTCGACCACGACTATTTGGCTAACGGTTTTTGGGCTAAAAACCTCACCGATGAACTTCCTTGCGACGGACTCGAAATCCAAATTCTCGACCGCATGGAGTTGATTTCCGAAGACGAGGGCGACTTGACGCAAGAGGGCATCCGCAATGCCGTCATCGCAAAATACCGCTCCCAATACGGCGACATATTGGAATATTCCATAGAGGCTTTTTACGGTGGCAACGTCTATTATTTATTTGCGTATAAAGTATTTAAGGATGTGAGGTTGGTAGCAGCCCCGCCGTCGTCTATTGGCAATTATTATTCCGACACCGACAATTGGATGTGGCCGCGTCATTCGGGCGACTTCTCTGTATTCAGGGTTTATGCCGACAAGAACAACAACCCGGCTGAATTTTCAAACGCCAACATCCCCTACAAGCCGAAATCGCACTTCAAAATCTCGCTCAAAGGCTTGAACGACGGCGATTTTACGATGGTGTTTGGTTATCCGGGTGTAACAGAATCTTACCTGCCATCGTGCGCTGTCAAGTTCCGTCAAGACGTGGAAATGCCTACAAGAGTGTGCGTTAGACAAGTCATAATGGATTTGATGACCGAGGCAATGGACTACGACCGTCAGATAAAAATAGACTATGCCTCTCGCTATTCTGCCGTGGAAAATGGTAAGAAAAAATGGGAGGGCGCGATTGCGGGTCTGCGCACTTACAAAGCCGTGTGGCGCAAACAGGAATTGGAGCGCGAATTTCAGAATAGAGTCAATAACAGTGAGTTGCGCGACAAATACAGCAACATAGTCAAGGCGTTTTGCTCTATTTACAACGGAGCCAACATCCGTGCGTCGCGTTGCGTGTTTTTTTTTATGGAGTCGCTGTACGGACTGTCGCAGTTTAAGGCGGGCGAACAGTTGACGCGCCTCAAAAACTCGATGGCAAACCCGTCGTCCAACATCGACAACGAAATCAACAACGTGGAATCCAAACTCCGCGCCACGTTTGACCGCAGAGACAGCACGTTGGAACGCAGTATTTTTGAAGCGATGTACAAAATGTACTGCGACTCTTGCTCCGACTTCCTGCCCGACAATCTCGACAGCCTTTACGAGGCGCGTGAGATATTAGATGCTCAGGAGTTTGTAAGCGATTATTACAACACGTCGTTGGCGGCGCAGTTGCAGACGGCTTTGCAGATGGTTGACGACTGTCGCGAGGCTCTCAAACTCACCGGCAAAAAACGCGAAACCAAGATTGAAGACATTGTGGAAACTCTGTCGCACGATGTGGGCGTGTATTTTTACGAGGCGTTTATCAGAACGCTGTTCCAAAAGGCTTATTTCACGTATTACGACATGGTGAAGGCGGAAGACGACATGTACAAGCGTTATCAGGCGGCGTTGCTTGAAGTGATGCCGGAGATTATTCCGTTTCCCGACGCTAATAGTACGCTTCGTTTCACATACGGCAAGGTTGGCGGTTTTGTGCCACGCGACGCGGTGATTTACAAGAGTTTTACGACCCTTGACGGCGTTATCGCCAAAGACCGTTCCACCCCCGCCGATTACGACGCGCCTTCCGCCCTCGAAACCCTCCACCGCAACCGCGATTATGGTCGCTACGCCGACAAGGATGGCTCGATGCACGTTTGTTTTGTCGCCTCCAACCGTACCACCGGCGGCAATTCGGGCAGTCCTGTTGTCAATGGCGACGGACATCTCGTAGGCATCAACTTCGACCGCTGTTGGGAAGGCACGATGAGCGACATCATGTACGACCCGTCCATCTGCCGCAATATCTCCGTCGATATACGCTACGTGCTGTTTCTGATAGACAAATTAGGCAAGGCGGGTAATATAATAAAGG
>JAFXMJ010000330.1 GCA_017530465.1 Bacteroidales bacterium | reverse complement strand
GGAGCATCTTGGTCCATTCGAGGTCGCCGGATGCAATGTCGTCAAAATATTTTTCCACCGTGGCGGTGAAATTGTAGTCCATAATGTCGGTGAAATGCTTCGAGAGAAAGTCATTGACCACCATAGCGATGTCGGTGCAGAAGAGTTTGTTTTTCTCTGCGCCGGTATTTTCTTTCTTGGTCTGACGGCTGATTTTGCCGTTGCGGAGAGTAAGGTTGATGTATTCGCGCTCCACACCCGGACGGTCTTCTTTGATGACGTAGCCGCGCTTTATAATCGTAGTGATGATGGGCGCATACGTGGACGGACGGCCAATGCCAAGCTCTTCAAGACGCTTGACAAGGCTTGCCTCGGTGTAGCGCGGATTTGGGCGCGTAAACCTCTGATTGACCTCCAACTGCTGCAAATCCACCTTGTCGCCCGACTTGATATTGGGCAGGAGCTGATTGTCATTGGTGGTCTCGTCGTCGGTGCCCTCGGAATACACTTTGAGGTAGCCGTCGAATTTGACAACCTCGCCCGTAGCCGCAAACTGCTCGCCGCAGCTGTCGGCCTCTATCTTGATGTTGGTGCGCTCTATCACCGCGTCAGACATCTGCGAGGCGAGGGTGCGCTTCAATATGATTTCGTAAAGGCGTTGCTCGTCCCACTTCTGACTTACAACAGGCTGCATCGTTGTAGGACGGATGGCCTCGTGTGCCTCCTGTGCACCTTTGGTCTTGGTCTTAAACTGTCGCGGCTTGGAATATTCCGCACCGTACTCCTTTATAATATAGTCTTTGCAATTGTTGACGCAGAGGCTGCTGAGGTTGGTGCTGTCGGTACGCATATATGTAATGTAGCCCGCTTCATAGAGGCTCTGCGCGAGAGCCATCGTCTGGCTCACCGAAAAACCGAGCTTCCTGCTCGCCTCCTGCTGCAACGTGGACGTGGTGAAGGGCGGCGCAGGCGAATGTTTGCCGGGCTTGGTCTCCACCGACTTAACGGTAAAGGTGCTGCCGTTGCATTTTTCCAAAAGTGATTTTGCAGCCGCCTCGTCGTCGAGCTTGCCAAGGTAATCAGCCTTGAACGATGCCGCGTCGGCATTGGCAGGTATTGTGAAAATTGCAGTGCCCTTGAAACTTGCCGAGCTTACAAAATTGATGATTTCCCTCTCGCGCTCCACGATGAGCCTTACCGCAACGCTCTGAACACGTCCTGCGCTGAGGTTGCTCTTTACCTTTTTCCACAAGACCTCGCTGAGTTCAAAACCCACAAGGCGGTCGAGGATGCGGCGCGCCTGCTGGGCGTTCACGAGGTTGAGGTCGATGGTGCGGGGATTCTTGACAGCTTCCTCAATGGCTTTCTTGGTAATTTCGTGGAAAACAATACGGTTGGTGGTCTCTACGGGCAGTTTGAGCGTAACGGCAAGATGCCACGCAATAGCCTCACCTTCGCGGTCCTCATCGGATGCGAGCCAGACGGTCTTCGCCGCCTTCACGTCCTTGCGCAATTCGGCGACGACAGATTTTTTGTCGGCGTCGATCTCGTATTTGGGCTCGAAGTCGTGCTCGATGTCGATGCCGTAGTTTTTCTTCGCCAAGTCCCTGATATGACCGAAACTCGGCTTGACGAGGTAGTCGCTGCCAAGTATCTTTGCAATGGTCTTTGCCTTGGCGGGAGACTCCACAATCACTAAGTTAGATGCCATTTGATATATTTAGTTTTGCTTTTTTTTACCGTTAATTAAGGCATAGTCGCCTTTTTGGGGTGCAAAGTAACAAAATATTAAGGTGAATGACAAATTTTTTTTGAGTTTAAACACAAATTGGTCGTCCAACATCATTTTTTTGCAATTTTTTTGCTAACTTTGCCCCCCGAAAACACCAGCAATAAAAATTGATTATATATATATTAAAGTAATGTCAAAACAGACCATAAGCAAATGCTCGTTTTGCGGGCGACCGAGAACCGAGACCGAAATTATGATAGAAGGCGAGTCGGTGTTCATCTGCAACTATTGTGTGGAGCAGTGCAACGACATCATTATGGAGCAGCGCAAGCAGCAGTCCAAGGGTCCTGCCGTGTCCACAAAAGAGGACTTCGACTACAAGCCGGACGAAATCAAAGGCTTCCTCGACCAATATGTCATCGGACAGGAGCAAGCGAAAAAGTCGCTTAGCGTCGCCGTCTATAACCATTACAAGAGGCTTCGTCAGCGCGTCAAATCCGACGACGTGGAGATAGAGAAGTCCAACATCATAATGGTGGGTCGTACCGGCACGGGCAAGACCCTGATGGCAAAGACGATAGCAAGGTTGCTCAATGTGCCTTTCACCATCGTGGACGCAACGGTGCTCACCGAGGCGGGCTACGTGGGCGAGGACGTGGAGAGCCTTCTCACACGACTCCTCCAAGCCTGCGACTTCGACGTCAAGAAGGCGGAGCGCGGCATCGTGTTCGTGGACGAAATCGACAAGATAGCCCGCAAAGGCGACAATCCCTCCATCACACGCGACGTGTCGGGCGAGGGCGTACAGCAGGGCTTGCTTAAAATCCTCGAAGGCAGCATCGTCAACGTACCGCCAAACGGTGGACGCAAGCACCCAGACCAAAAGATGGTGCCCGTCGATACCAAAGACATACTCTTCATCTGCGGCGGAGCATTTGACG
>JAFXMJ010000329.1 GCA_017530465.1 Bacteroidales bacterium | reverse complement strand
TCAAATGCGCCCGCAAACATCGCCATCTTGCCGGCATACGAGCATCCCGTGACTGCGATGTGCTTGACGTCGGCGCGGATTTGGTCTTTGAGTTGGAATAGGGCGTCGATGAGGCGGCTGATGCCCCACGACCAGCCGGAATAATTGCCGCTTGTATTGGTGTATTCGGGGTACATCTTGTAATATGCCGCCGCCGTGTCCCTAATAGCCTGGTGGCTGCTCTTGATTACTTGGTCGTGCTTGAAGGGGATGAGGATGCAGCCTTCCAAGAAGTTGGGGCGGATGCTGCCCGAAGGCATGTTCATGCCGATGACCACCGGGAATGGGCCTTTGCCTTTGGGGATGATCATCTTGGAAGTCATTTCGAGGCTTCTGCCCTGCGATTCCACGCGGACGAGGATGGTGGAGTCAGCCTTGTTGAATGAGGCGGTCACCTTGTCGAAAGTGGGGCGGTTGCCTATTTCGTAGTCCTGCACCATGCGCGCCACTTCGTTGCGGTGGCGTTCCCATGCGGCGTAAGTGGTGTCGCGGCTGCCGTCTTGGAATCTGAACGGGTCGGGGAGCTGGTGCACGGCGTTGTGCAGCGATGATGCCGCCGGTGAAGTGCCGGGCTGTATGGCTGCGCCGGTGTTTTCCCGGTCAAATACGAGCGGGAGAGTGGTCTGCGCCGTGGCTGCTGATGCCGATAGCGCAAGGCACGTTGCAATGATTAATGTCTTTTTCATAATAAGATTAGGTGTAAATGATGATTATTTATGATGTAAGTGCAAAAAGTTTCTTGAAAACGTCGTTTCTATATACGTCGGTCACGTGGATGATTTCGTCGCCGATGTATATGCAGTCGTTTTTATCCACGGACTTTATCTTGTCGATAGCCACTACGTAAGAGCGGTTTACACGCATGAATCCGTATGGCAGGAGCATTTCTTCGAGTGCTTTCATTGTCATCAGGGTGATGACTGGCTTGGCGGGCGGCTGCATTACAAATTTCACGTAGTCTTTGAGTCCGCAGACGTAGAGGAGCTGCGAGAGATTGACCCTCACCATCATTCCGTCGCTCTTTACGAAAATGTCGTTGCTATTGTTGGAGGATGACGGCGGGGGTGGGGGAGCGGCTGCTGTGGATTGCTTGGCGGCTTCCTTCATCTCAAACCATTCGAGGCATTTTTGAGTTGCGGTCAGGAATTTGGCGTAGCTTATGGGCTTCAGTAGATAATCTGCCGCGCACACGTCGTAGCTCTCGAAGGCGTATTGCTTGAATGCCGTCGTGAAGATGATTTTGGTGTGCTTATTGACCATCTTGGAGAGTTCCAGTCCGTTGAGGTCGGGCATCTGAATGTCCAAAAACAAAATATCGGGAGGGTTTTCCGTCACTTTGGAAAGCCCCTCCACGCTGTCGGTGTATCCTTCTACGAGGTGCAGGTATGGCGTGCGCGATATATAGTTTTTGATGAGTGCCACCGCCTGCGGCTCGTCGTCTATGATTACGCAATTGAGTTCCATGATGCTGCAAATATAATTATTTTAATCGAAACTCTCAACTTTAAGTTTAAATCTTTAAGCTTTCAACACGGCTCTTTCATTTAAAAAAAAAATCACCGAATAAAACGTATTAAACAAATTGTATTACAATTAATTACATTATACAAATGCCGCAAGCGGCGGCGAATTTAACGAATTTCCTCCAAACGTGGACAAAAATTCGTTTAATTAGTAAAATTAAAATTCAACTTGTTGGATTTTAATTTATTAGTAGTGATTGAAAATTTGTTTCATTTGTTAAATTCGGTGATAAATGAAATTGCCGTAATCTTTCAACTCTCATCTCTCCTCTCTAAATCTCCACCTCAAGTCGTGTGCAGTAATTGCCGTCGCCATTGAGGCCGTAAGTGAAAGAATGTTTGTCGGGGTAGGCGAGTTCGAGGCGGCGTTTTAGGTTGCCGATGCCGATGCCGTGGCCGCTGCGGTTTTCCTGTTTTTTGGGGAAGTTGCTATTTTCGGCTTCAAATACGAGTTTGCCTTGGAATTGCTTGAGCGATATTCTCACGAAAGATTCTTCCTTGTTGCTGATGCCGTGCTTGAATGCATTTTCGATGAGCGAGATGTACAGCAGCGGCAATATCTTGGCGTCGTTGGTCTGCACAGGAAAATCGGTGGTGACGGTGGTCTTGTCGGAGCAGCGGAGAGCCATGAGTGCGATGTAGTTTTTCATAAAATCTATCTCGCCGTGCAGCGGGACTCTGTCGGTGGCGGTCTCGTAGAGCGCGTATCTGAGTACTTCGCTGAGGCGCGAGAGGTTTTCCTGAGCCTCGTCGGGGTTGGTGTATATCTGGCTTGAGATGTTGTTCATCGTATTGAAGAGGAAGTGCGGGTTGAGCTGGTTTTTGAGCCATTGGAGCTCCGCCTGCTGGTTTTCGCGCTCTTTTTCGAGGTCTTCCACGCTTTTCATGTAGTACCTGATGCCGATTGCTGTGCCTATCACAAGTCCGTCGGTGAGCAGGTTGGGAATCAGGAATGTGAGGTAGCCGTTGAATTCCACGTAATTAAACAATTTCAATATCGGGAATTTTATCAGGAATATCGCAAGGAATATCAGAAGGTTGGCTATCCAGAATGTCTTGATTTTGTTTTTGAATAGAAATTCGGGGATGAGCCAGATGTAGCATACGTAGAATGCAATGATGAACGGCGCGGCGTGCATCACTGTCCAATTGAGGTTGCCAATGGCGGCGAAGGTGTTGCCGGTGACGAACAGTTCCCACAGCGGCCTGTACATCAGCATCAGGAATACGCCAAGGCTTGCAAATATGAGTGCTATGTGTTTTTTCATTTTCTGAGGGTGTTTGGGTTTGTAGTTATGCTTGCTGAATGTATTTTTACAAAAACGGGGCCGCCTTTTACAGCGGCTCCGTCGCCTTCATAACATTAGGTTTAATCAACTAAAAAATACTTATTCTATCAAACAAATACTACTATATACTATTAACTTTACTAAAACATTTTGATTATCTTCTCATGCCGCCCATTGCGCCGCTGCCTTGTGACATCGAGGGAGTGTCGTCGCCGGTCTGCTCTGTGCGCTCGAAGTCGTCGTTCTGGATGGTGTTGCGTGCGCGTTTTACCTGGATTTGCTTGCCGAAGCGGTATGAAATCGAGATGCCAAACCTGCCCATGTAGTTGGTCATCTTGCTGTTGGTGGTGTAGCCGATGCCCTTGGTCTCGCTTTCCATTACCATCTTGGTGCCGTTCTTGAAGTCGAGCATTGCGGAGAATGAGAATGTGAGTTTGTCGTTGAGGAAGCTCCTTTCAAGCGAGAACATTCCCATATTCATGCCCTTGCTCCAGCCGTTGATGGTCTTGCGCTTGGTGGATACCATTCCGCCGATGCTCGTCTTGAGTTTGAAGGGGAATGTGTATTGGAAGTTGCCGAAGAAGTTGCCGCTCCATCCGTCGTTGGCGGTCTGCGAAATCGGGTTTTTCATTTCGGAGTATGTAATGGTTGAGTTGGTGAAGAACCTGATGCTCCTGCCCAGCTGGATGCTGTAATATACGTTGCCGCTGAAAGTGTGGGTCTTGGTGCCGTTGGTGTAGGTATTGTGCATGAGGTCTTTGTCCTCGTCCCTTACGCTGAATGCGGTCTTGGTAGCCTGGTCGATAGCGTCGGGGTAAAACGACCAGTTGGTGATGCCGTTGTCGCAGGTGTTGTAGCGGAGGCTGAGGTTGATGTTTTGCTTCAATGAGAAGTAGCCGTAGCTAACACCGAAGTTGTGGTATTTCTGTACGTCGAGTGCGGGGTTGCCGAAAGATACGGCTGTCACGCTTGAATAGTCGTGGTAGGGGTTGAGCTGACGCTCGCCCGGGCGGCTGATTCTAAGGTTGTAGGTGAAGCTCAGGTTTTGCATCATGGAGATGGAGTAATTGAGCGTGGCGGAGGGTACGAATGTATTGTAGTCGATGGAGAAGTCGCGGTCGTGGTTGTTCTTGTATTCCACGTTCTGCTTGGTGTATTCGTAGCGGATGCCGCCACGTATGCTGAGTTTCGGGGAGAGCTTGGCGGATACCTGTGCGTAGAGTGCGCCGATATTGTCGTTGTTGGTGGTCTTTACGGTCTGGTCGTCCAAGAGGGAGAGGATGCCGCCGTTGTTGAGGTATGTGAAGCCGTCCGACTTCTTGGGGCGGAATATGTACTTGCCGCCGGTCTCAACGGTGAGGATGCTCGATACGGGTGCGGAGTAGTCGATCTGGAATGTGTGTTCCGCGCTTGTGGTCTTGTTGTCGGTCTTGCGGCCGGTGTAGTCCACGCCGTAGTTGTCGTTGGACTGTACGTTGGGGTTGAGGGAGAGGCTGTTGTTGTTGCTATTGTTGCCCCACATCTTGTAGGAGAATGTCAGGTTTTTCTCAGCGTTGCCGCCAAATAGGTGCTGGAAGTCCACACCGAAGTTGTACGAGCTGAATTTCATTTCGGATTCGGAGGTCATGAGGTTGGTGAGTTCGTTGCCGCCGAAGATGGTCTTGATGGTCTGTGTGGCGTCGCTTTCGTTGCCGAAGCTGGTAAGACCGCCGGATACAGCGATGAGGTTGCTCTTGTCGATTTCGTAGCTTGCTTCTACGCCGATGTTGGCGAAGTGTGTGTTGCCCTCGTTTTCCATGTCGTTGATGGTGGAGCTGCGCGGGGCTGCGCCTTCGTTGGAGCCGCTGCTCTGGATTTGTTCGCTGTACATGTCCATTTCAGATTTGCCACGCGAGCCATTTACCCTGATGGTGGATGCAAATTTGCCGCTCTGTACTGAGATGCCCGCGCCGCCGCCCTGCTGACGGTTGGTGATATTGGCGGTTACATTGCCGGCTACTTGGTTTACCTTGGTCTGTGTGTCGGTGATGAGGTTGATGATGCCGCCTGCGCCTTCTGCGTCAAATTTTGAACCCGGGTCGGTGATTACCTCGATGTTTTTTACAGAAGATGCGGGCATTGCCTTGAGCATTTCGGTGGGGTTGTCGGTGAGCATTGTGTTTTTGCGGCCGTTCATATAGACCACAAAGCTGGAGTTGCCGTTGATGGAGATGTTGTCTTCGCCATCTACAGTCACCATCGGCACTTTGCGGAGCATGTCGAGTACTGTGGCGGTCTTGTTGTCGGGGTCGCCTTCGGCGTTGTACTTGATTTTGCCGGCTTCGGCTGATACGAGAGCTTTCTGTGCCACTACTTCCACAACTCCGAGGGTGTCGATGGCTTCCCTCATCTTGAGCTTGCCGAGGTCGATTACCTTCTCGCCCTTGATGTTGATGTTGCGGATGATGGGCTGCTTGCCGGTGGAGCGGATGGTCATGATGTAGCTGCCGTTGCTCTTGATGACTCCTGAGAACGAGCCGTCCACGTCGGTGATGCCAGTCATGGCGAAATTGGTGGCGTCGCCGGGCTTATTGACGGCAACAGTGGCGAATGGCACGCCCTCTTTGGAGAGGGAGTCGATGACGATGCCTTTCACTGTGGTCTGTGCGAAAGCGGTGTTGGCTATCGCGGCTATCATTACCACCATAATGAGTTTGTAAATCGTTTTCATGGTCTTAATATTTTAATGCGTTATTGAATCCTGTTTTGTTTTTGATTACGATGCAAAGATATGGTGGAAAAATGCGATATTTTTTTTTTTTCGACAGAACCCCCCGTTTTTTTAGACGAAATGGGGCGGTATTCGATGAATTTGTCTTTTTGGTCGATGAAATATGGTGAATTTTTTTGGGATTGTAGCGCAGGATGACACTCACACACTCCAAACGGCGTCGCACAATTCGGCAACGGCGGGGCGGTGGGTTATCATAAGGATGGTTTTGTCTTTGCAGCGGGCGAAAAGCCTTATGAAAAGCTCCCTTTCGGTGTTTTCGTCCAATGAGGAGCTGATTTCGTCGAGGAGCATTATCGAGCCATCGCGCAATATGCCACGCGCAATGGCGATGCGCTGCGCCTGACCCTCGCTGAGTCCGCTGCCGCGCTCCGCTATCACTGTATCGAGCCCGTCGGGAAAATCCATTACAAAATCCGCCGCCGCAATATGCAGTGCGTCTTTGAGTTGCGAGTCGGTGGCGTCGGGATTGGCAAGGCAAAGGTTGTAGCGGATGGTGCCGCTCATCAATGTATTGCCCTGCGGTACGAATACGAAGTTTTGGCGCGTTGCGGGGCTTACGGCGATATTGTCATTTGTGTCGTCATAGAGCGACACCGAGCCTTTCTGCGGCGTTATGAGTCCGAGCAGCATGCGGAATACGGTGGTCTTGCCCGCGCCCGTCCTGCCCACAATGGCAGTGCGGCTGCAAGGTGGGATGTCGCGTGTGAAATTTTTGAGCACGTCGCCGCCTTCGTCGGTATATCTAAAGGTGACGTTTTGGAATTTGATGCCTGGTTTTTGGAGCGGTGGGATAGGGGTGTCGCCTTTTTCGGATTCCAATTGTATGGTGTCGAGTTCGTCGAGGCGGTCGATGCTTGCCGTGGCGTGTATGAATTGCGGCACGAGGTTGAGGAGCGCGAGGATGGGCTGTTGTATCTGGCTCACCAATTGCAAAAACGACGTCATCACGCCTATGGTGATTGCGCCGCTGCGGAGTTGAAGTCCGCCCCAGATGAACGCCGTCAGGTATCCGAGTCCGAAACTTGCCGCCATTATCGTCCGCGAAATCACTGTAAACTTGTTGCGCCGCTGCACCTTGCCTTCAAGGTCGCCCTGCAATCCATCTACTTGACCTACAATCCACGGCGTGGAGCCGAGTGTGCGGATGGTGGTGTCGAGTTCGAGGCTTTCCTGGATGAGGGTCTGCACGCGGCTTTCCTGCTGACGGATGTCGTGTGTGAGCGACCTGAGCCGCCGCGCAAGGAGTTTGCCGACTACAATTAATATAGGCGTCATCAATACCAATAGCCACGCGAGGGTGGTGTCCATTGTCCTGAGCAGAAAGAACGCGCCAAGCAGTTTGCAGCCGCCAATTGCTGCGTCTGGGAGCATTGTGGCTATGCTGTCGCTCGCCTTGTCGATGTCCTGTTCGAGCCGGGAGACCACTTCGGCGGAGTGCAGCTGCTTGCCGTCATATAGCCGCCTGTGCATCAGCCGGTCGTAAATCCTGAGCCTGATGCCGTTGGACTGCCTCACTTTGGCTTTGACACCGAGGTAATAGCATATATGCCTCAGCACAATGCCCGCCACCACCGTACCAACGAGCAGCGCGACCATGCTCCAGATGTCGGAGTCGGTGCCGGTGCGGATGGTTTCGTCGATGAACATTTTGCTGAGCCACACCATCGCAAGAGCACACGCCACATTCAATAGCCCGAGCAATATCTGCGCGGTGATATTGAGGCGTATGCCGGTGGTGTTGCGCCATATCCAACGGATGTATTTTAGCATAAGAGGCCTTCCTTCTGCCAGTCTGCCAAGAGTTTGCGTGTGTCGTTGATGGCTGTTTCGCCGTCCACATTGTACTCAGCGGTGATGGCTGCGGCGAGGGTTTCGGCGGTGAAGTCGTCCATTTCGGATGCCTTCTGCCAGAGGAACGCCGCCACGTCGTTGAATTTGACGAGCCTATTGAAATTTACAGTTTCAGTGCCTTCGCCCACAAGCACGTGTTCGCCGCAGACGTCGCGCATTACAAATCCTTTTTTGAGTTTCATTTTATTGTGTGTGTTTTTTTATATATCCATAATAAATACCTTCTTACTGGCAATAGCAGCCTCCACACCTTGCCCATTAACCTCAGCCAGCCTTCGTTGAGTGGTTTGCGCTTGCCGTTGGGTCGGATGACGTGTGTTGCAATTGCCTTGATGTCAGCGAGTTGGCAGTGTTCGCGCTGTGCGAGGTTGCCGTCGCCGAGCAGTGCGCAGCTGTCGCCGTCTATGCTGTCGATGCGGTGTATCACATAGCCTTTTTCTTGCGTATATGCCAATACTACATCGCCTTTGCGCAATGTGCCGGGCTTGTAGAGTGCCACGCTGTCGATGCCGCCCACGATGAACGGCAGCATGCTCCTGCCGTTGACGGGCAGTATCACCTCGCGCCCTTCCTCCACAAACATCACTGCGGTGGGCACCACCTCGCCGCTCAGCATTTTGTGACCTCCCCGCTGCAAACCTTGGCAGCCTCTGCGTCGGGCAGACATTCGAGCCGGTAGATAGGCACATTGCCCACTACAAATTCCAACGCCTTGTGGACGCCGTCGGCGATTGTACGATCCCAGCGTTTGCCGGATGCCGAGGTGAGCACCGCGCCGTATGCCTCTATTTTTGACATTCGGTGTATCTTGTTGTATTTGGCTCTTGTGATATACACCAATGCGCCCACGGGGTAGCTCTCGTTGATGTAGCAGGGCGTCTTGCCGCTCCATGGCGAGCCGCTTACGATGGCTTTGCCGTCGATGATGGTGATTACGGGGTTGTCGTCGTTGAGCAGCCGCGTGAAAGGCACGTTTTTCAGCCACAATTGCGAGTGAGTGCTCTTGCCCGTGCCGCTTGGCGCGAGAAAAAGGTAGGCTCTGCCGCCATTGACCACCGTGGAGGCGTGCATCAGGAGTGTCATCTTCTGTGACGACGAGAGTGCGTACAGCACCATCAGGGCGTTGTCGATGGTATAGTGTTTTAGTTTGCTTTCTATGAGTCCGAGATGCGCCGTCTTGTAGTCGGATGAGCAGTCGAGGATGCCTGTGATGACTCCATTGAGCCCAAATCGGAATAC
>JAFXMJ010000328.1 GCA_017530465.1 Bacteroidales bacterium | reverse complement strand
TGCAACAACGGAAACACCACCAAATAGCGGCTGTCGATATATTCTCCTTTTTCAAATGTTGACATTTCCAATACGATTTAACTCAAAAGACCATTGCAATTGTTAGCCTTGACATCTTGGTTGGCGGAATTGCCGCGAGTACCAGAACTGCTGCCGGACGTATTCCAATCCCTGATGCACAAGTCAAAAATCATGTCGAGCCAAGGGTCAAGTTTGGGTATGGACGGCTTGTCGTGCGCAATCTCCAACGCCTTGTCGATGGCGGTGCGCGCCTTCGCTGCATCACGCCATTGATACACTTCGTAGCGATTATCAAAATGATAAACCCAGCTCAAATAGTTGCGCAGGATTTCCAATGAACGCTTGAATTGTTTTAACTGTCCAATCAAGAGGTTTGCCATCCTGACATCAGCATAGCCCGCCACCTCCTCCACCTGCAATAGCAACTGATGGAGGTTGAGTTTGGAATTTTCGTCGTCGTAGGTGTCCTGCAAGGTCTTCGCCTCACGGCTCAACTTGTCCAACATATATTGAGTGCGCTGCCATTCGGTGCTGCCGTCCAATGCCTCTATCTTTCGTAGCACTTCCTTCAAATGTTGGAGCACAGCCTTCTTCTCGTTGCTGTTGCGGTTTTCCAATTCCACCTCCTGCAACTCACGTTCAAGTGGCTCAATGTCGGCGAGTCCGTCCTCGCTCAAATGATACAGGCTCTTGTAGCCGTTTGCAATGTCTGTAACAATGCGGCTTGCCGCCTCATCCACCGACTGTTTCTTGTTGGTGGGCAATGTTTTGGTGATTGTAATGTCGATGTCGGGCAGATATATCTCCAATGACATCTGCTCGGAGAGATCCACCTTGGTAGTTACCTCCACCATACTGCCCTCCGGCACCATCCGTGGCACATCGTCGCCAGTAATCACCACATCGGCAACCCATTCGTACAGATACGACCTTACGCCTTTCTGATACTCGTCGGCCTGATATACAGGAATGGTCATTATGTCGGTATCGACGCCCGGACGCAGTACATTGGTGGTGCGGCGGTTGCGAATGACGCCCACGGCCGGCAAGGGACGATTTTTTTCCAAGCCAATGAGCGGTTGAAAAACGCCGTCACGTTTTTGCTCGTTCCATACCGAAATGCCTATGTGATACGGCAACACCGCGCTGCCTACCTTAGTGCCTTGCTGCACTACAAACTGCTCTGGAATACATTTGACGCTGTTGCCCATAGAATCGAAGGCGCGTACATTAAAGGTATTTGAACGCCCTTTTTCGAGCTGAATGGTAGTTACTTTGCCTTGCGACGACACGCTGATGCGTCCGCTGCTCCACGCGCCGTCGCCACGGCTAAGCTCCACTTCCAACGCCATACCCTCCGGCGCACGAAGGCTCACCCATTCGGTCAATTCTACTGTAGTGGGTTCATAGCCAATATCTATCATAATGGCATCCGCCGCCTGTTCGTTGCTGGCTACCATCTCTGCCGGCACGTCTAGCGTGGAAGCATAGAGAGCCGCGCCCTTTGCCACCACGGTCATTGGGTCGATGTCGGTATTGCCTACGTGCGCCACCTGCTGTTCGAGCATCTGACGGATGAGCGGCAGACGTGTAGGCCCGCCCACCAATACTATCTGGTCGAGCTTGTCGCCGCTCAAATTATTGCGGCTCAACAATGTAAGGCAAATATCAACCGCCTTCTGAAATATTGGACGCATCACTTCAAATGCCTGTTGCTGCGTGATGGTGAGGTCTATCTCCATCTCCTCGCCGTCGTCGTCTTCGCCAAGGTCGCCAAGATTTGACAATACATCTTCGCTCTGCTTGTGCGAAAGGTGAATCTTAGCCTCTTCGGCGTATGTTTTCAGTGCGTCGCGCAGTTGCTCGTGCTTCTGAGGGTCAGACAATATGTTGGACAATGCGAAACGCGAGCCCAAATGCGGGAGTATTATATTATCGACAATGGCATAATCAAGATTCTTGCCGCCAAGGTAATTGTCGCCTTCGGTATCAACCACCTGCACAATGCCATCTTCCGCCTTCAATAGTGCGGCGTCAAAAGTGCCTCCGCCAAAGTCAAATACAAGCCACAATCCGTTTTCTTGCTTGCTGCTCATTCCGTATGCAATGGCGGCAGCCACAGGCTCTTGCAATAGTTGGCAATGTTCAAAACCCGCCAAACGCGCCGCCTCCAAGGTCGCAGTCTTCTGATTGACAGTGAATTTTGCCGGCACGGTAATCACCACGGCGCGGGGCGTATCGTCTTCCACAAAAGAGCGCAACGTCTGCAACACCATCGACGAAAGCTCCTCTGAGGTGTAGTCGCGTTGCATATTGTTGCTGTGATACACAGTGTCGGTGCCCATCGTGCGCTTAAACTCCACGTAAGTATTGGACGATTGCGGTCGCCAACCGTGAGTAACATGCCGCTTGTCCTGCTTCATATCATTGTACGCGCTATCGCCCACCTTCACGCTTTTCTTGCGGGTAAACGACACGCACGATGGCATCACATCTCGCAGCGTATCAGTACGAAAAATGGCGGGTTCACCATTCTCCATCCGGCAGATGGACGAATTGGTGGTTCCTAAGTCTATTCCGTAGTCAATTTTTAGCCTGATCATCTTTATTGGATTATAGTCTCGTTATTTTTAATATTAATTAAAGCGGCTGACTCACAGTAACCTGCGCCACCTGAATCATCCGCCCCTGATAATTGACCTGGGGACGGCTTACATTGGTGATGCGCGGGGCTT
>JAFXMJ010000035.1 GCA_017530465.1 Bacteroidales bacterium | reverse complement strand
TGCTGAATCTTCACCACTACTGCAAGAGTTTCCTTCTTGACACACATAGCGTTGAAGCGGAAGGTCGAAGTGCCTTGACATTCGGTCTCTTTGAGAGAGAAGGTCTTCGGGCCCATAATTTTGAAAATTTTGTTTTCGTAATCGCCTTTCACCTCTGCCATCTTCTTCTCTATCTCTTCGATGTTGAGCGGCACAAGAGAGTACAGTACATACAGGTAGTCAGTGCCTTTCTGTGCGTCCATCTCGATGTAATGCTTTTCGTCGGGGAACGCAACACGCGAATTTACGTAATCGAGATACGGGCTTATCAATTTGGACTGCGGGAAGATGTGGTACGTCTGGTTGGTGAGGTCGGTGCCAAACACATAGACGTATGCAGGCTGATTGTTGCCGATGTAAACCCTGAAACGTGTGCCGCCTTGGTATGCCTTGTCAATCTCAATTACCGAACCATTGACCTTGCCTGACATCAACGTATTGTCGCTAAGCATAAGCTTGATATTGCCCGACAGCTTGGAAACGTCGATGTTTTTGCCATCGGGAGTCTTGATGCGGAGTCTGGACGTCTTGCAAAATTCCTTGTCGTAGGTATTGTCCTCATCATATTTGACGCCATTCTCTTTGGATTTGTTGACGTTGTCCTCGTAGGACGATTTGGTGTAGGTGTAATTGTAGGTATAATTGTAGGTGTAATTGTAGTCGTCGGAGGTATAATCGTCCTCGGTGTAACCATTCCACGAGCCATCGTCGCCGTCGTCGTAATAATAATTGTAATCATCGTCAGAATAATCGGCGTAGTTGTCATTGTCATTATAATTATAATCGTAATCATAATCATCGTAACCGTTGTTATAATCATTGTTATTATAATCATTGTTAACTACCTTGCCGTCATCCTTTTTGCCATTGTCCTTCTTGCCATTGTCCTTGATGAAATCGTTGTAGCTGATGCCATACTGGTCGGCGATTTGCTTCAGGAAGTCTTCGTCAACGAGGACGTATTTTTTGTCGTTGTTGTTGACGTCGTACTTGTCCTTGTCATTATTGTCGTTGGGCTTGACGTAGCCACCGCCGTAATCAGCCTCGTTGGTAGATGTTCTGAAATCAAGGTTGGCAGTGGTCTGGTCTATCGTCACGCCATTCAATTGCGACGAAACCTCGAAGGCATAATAGCACCAGCAGGCGTATGTGTAATACGAACACCAGAAGTACCCAGCCTTGCCCCAATCGGTGCCCCAGGAGTTTTGAACTAAGAACGCACCGCCATTGAGCCTATTGTCGTCGTATGCAACGACTGCGAGCGCGTGTCCGCCGTATTGATATGCCGGATTCTCCGATGGCCACCATTCGCCGTTTGCATTGATGCCAGTAGATGCCGACATCGACTGCGGGCATTTGAACGCCGCCAATACGGGATGTCCAGCCGCCAATGCAGTCTTGGTGGAGGTCACCTTCATCGCCAAGTTGTTATAATCGAAAAACAGCTTGGTGTAGTTGAGAATCTTGTTTTGAGCCGCCAATGACTTCCAATTGGACGGGACTTGGTTGGTAGCGATACAGGCGGGACTCTGCGGGTAGAGCGACAGTTTCACCGCGCCAGTATTTTTGAGCCATTCGCAAGCATTCCTGATGTCGGTGCCTGCAGCGCAGCCGGTGGTGCTTTGCGTCAAGATGTTGACGTATGTATAGCACGGCAGGAAAGCATTTTTGGTGATTGTGGCACGATTGGTGACGCCGTTTTTCATCGCCCATACCATCGTAGCGATGCAATACGTTGACGACCATGCCGTGCAAGTGCCGGTCTGTCCCTGGTGTCCTGGCACAGGCGTGAATTTTTGCAACGACACCGCCGCCGGCAGATTGCTGCTGATGTCGCGTGTCATCGGCGCTTTTTGAGGTGTTTTTCTTGCCAATGCGGTATCAATGTCGCATCCTGTCATAAATTGCGCATTGGCTTGCACCGCCGTAAGCACCGCCAACGACAATGCAAACGTCTTGATAAGATTTTTCATATACTGTAGGTTTTATTTGATGAAGTAAAAATCGCCGAAGATGGAGGAGTTTTCCCACGGAATCTGCTCTGCACCCATCGACTTTGATGCATTGTAAACCTCGTTTCTGACACTCTTGAACACGTCTTCGATTTTCTTGCCAGGAGTCATAATCGCCTTGGCGAGCTGCTCGGTGTAAAGACCGTTTTGACCCGTGCCATCGGAAGCTGTCTTGCCCGGGGCTGTAGCGTATGCCACGAATGTGCCTTTGGGCGCGTTCATCTGAGCAAGACCGCCGTCACCAGAGGCTGACCTCGATACAGACGCGAAGGGATTGTTGCGGCAGGCGTCGAGGATGATGATATTAAGGTCGTTGCCTGCATATTCGAGCTGACCAAGCACCTTGTCGATGCTCACACATTCGTCGTCCACTTCCTGCTCCCTTTTTACGGATGCAGTCACAGGCACAAGATAATTGACACCATTGACTTGGAGACCGTGTCCGGCATAGTAGAAGAGGCCTACAGCGTTTTGCTCCTTAAGTTTGTCGCCAAAATCATAAATCTTGTCGGTCATCGACTTGCGGTCGAGGTCGGTGAAGCTCATCACCTCAAATCCCAACTGACTGAGAGTCTGGCTCATTAGCCTTGCGTCGTTGGCAGAATTGTTGAGCGGTGTGATGTGCTGATATGCCGCATTGCCAATGACAAGCGCAATACGTTTTTGCGACGACACCGCGTCGGACTTATTGAGAGTGATATAACGTGCGGCAGCATTTGCCGTACCGCCGTCGTTTTTGACAGAGGCCTCAATGGTATTTCTGCCGGGCGACAATGTGATTTCGTATTCAAATGAGTAATCGCAATCCGATGTCACCACAGAGAAACCTCTCGACAAGGCTTTCTTGATTTGCGGCTGTCCATTGACAGAGACCACAACTTCCGTAATTGGGGTTTTGGAAGATACGCAGAGCTTGATTTTTTGTTTTGTATCGGTGGTTTCTGTGTTGATCATCTGAGGCGTAGTCCAAGAGACTTCGGGTTTTGCGACGTTCTGGTTTTCGGCTTTTTCCTCTACGAGGTCGCCGTTCACGAAATTGCCCGTCTCGGAAGTGCCGTCACTATAAAACATTGTGCCCTTGCCATCGGCGGCGTTATGCTTGAGTTCGCCAATGTAACGGCGTCCATCGGATACGTTTTCCAATGTGCCTTTGCCATTAGCTGCTCCATTGTGAAATACACCCGTTATCGTCCAGCCGGTGTAGCTTGAGAGGAAGCCATTACCTTCGGGAATACCGTTTTTCATCTCGCCGGAATAAATTCCAGCCTCGGTGAGCCGCATGCCGAAGCCATTCTTGTCGCCATAGATAAGCTTGAGATCTTGCTCGGGAATCTCCCTTACGAGCTTGCCCTCCTTGAATATGCCCGACGATTTAGTGCCATTTTTAAAGTCATACTCTACACCCTCGCCAGTGAACCAATTGTCCTTGAACTCTCCGTACAACATCGAGCCATCATTATAGTAAATCATCGTGCCGTAACCTTCGGCACTGCCATTCAAGAAGTTGCCAATATAAACGTTGCCGCTTTCTTTGAAATCAATTCTAACGAAACCGCTTGCCTTGTCGTCTTCGAAAGAACCTTCAATCCTGTCGCCGTCAGGGGAATAATAAATGCCGTTGCCGTGGCTCATTCCGTTTTTGAACTCGCCGGCATAAAGACCGTGGTCTTCATAGACCATAATGCCGTAGCCGTTGTCACAGTTGCCACTCACGCAGCCTTGGACGTTGTTGACATTGAGTTCGCCTATGTAACGGTTTTTTTCCCAAAGACCGCTCTTCTGTGTGCCGTCGGGGCTGGTCAACGTTCCGAAACCATTGTAGTAGCCATTGAGGAACTCGCCTTCGTAACGAGAGCCGTCAGCGTCGCTGAATACGCCCTGTCCACTGAAATAGCCGTTTTTCCAATAGCCTTCGTAGTTGGAGCCGTCGTCAAAAACTGCGACGCCATAGCCATTCTTGCAATCACCGTTCAGACAGGCCTCGCTGACTTCTTCATCATAGATTTCGTCGTCGTTCCAGATGTCGGTGGAAGACGTGCCATCGTCGTAGAAGGTGGTGCCGATGCCCTGACGGTTGCCGCCCTCAAAGTGACCGAAATACCTTTCGCCATTTTTACCCCAGATGTAGGTACCTTTGCCCGAAAACATATCGTCCACAAAGTCGCCAGTGTAAACGTCGCCTCCGTAGAAAACCAGCGTACCCGTGCCGTTGTACATTCCATTCTTGAAAAAGCCTGCATAACGGTCGTTGTCGTCATTGATATAAACGCCATAACCATCCTCACAATTGCCGCTGATACACTGTGAATAAGACTTCCCGGCGGCGAGGCTCAACGCTGCCAGTAGCAGAATTTTGAAATTTGGTTTCATAAGTCGTAGTTGAAATTTGTTCTTTTTTATATGCTGCAAATTTAATTAAAATTTTATAATTTCAACAACAATTCATAATTTTGCGCAAACATATTTAATAAAAAAAATAATGACAGACCAATCACAGAACAATACAAAGGACAAGCGTCCCGGACGGATTTCGTGGCTCGTGAAGCCCCAAAACCTCTCCCTCGTGCAATGGCAGAGGGCGTTGAGGCGGCAGGTGGCGCAGGAGGAACAGATGGACTGCCGCGAGGTGGACGCCGAAAACCTCCCC
>JAFXMJ010000327.1 GCA_017530465.1 Bacteroidales bacterium | reverse complement strand
GCCAAATACGCTGTCATCAGGTCGGCGCAGTCGCCATCGGCAGATACTCACCTGATGTTCAATGCATATATGCATTACGACATCAATCTTGATGGTTCGGATGTTGACGACGAGGACATTGACGACGAGGACGACGATGTACAGGCATACAACGAACAGGAGGAGGCGTTGTTGTTCTTCCTGAAAAACATCTTCGCCAAAAATGCCTTTATGGAAGGTCAGGCGGCAACAATCGCCCAACTCCTCAACGGCAACAACGTCTTGCACATCTCCGCGCCAGGCACCGGCAAATCGCTCATTATGCTATTTGCGGCGATGATGAAACCGGCGTACAGTTTCATACTGCCGCCCACGATTGCGGTGATGAAGACGCAATTCCAAGCCCTGCGCCGCCGCAAGATAGACATTGATTATTACATCAACCCCGTCCTCCAAAACTCCTACGACCGCTCTATGGCTGTCAAGGAAGTTACCAAAGGACGCTCGTTGATTACGTTGATATCTCCATCATTGATACACGACCCGTACATACGCGGCGTGTTCCACGAGATAGATTCGCTCAATATCCCGCTCGCCTACATTATGATAGACGAGGCGCAGAGACTCTCGCTCCAAACCACCGAATACCGCGCTTATTATCAGGATATTAGCAATATAATAGCCAAGAATTTCAGCGACGACAATACCACGGCACTCCGCATAGGTGCGTTTAGCAGCACGATGGAGTCCAACATCCAAAACGATATTGCCGAAAAACTCCGCACAGACATTTCGCTTGTCCAAAAGCCCGACCTGAGCAAGATAGACATCACTGTACGCGAGATTGATATGGCGACAGTTGGCAATGAAAATGAGCATTACCTCTCCCAAAAACTCAAACAGGTGGAGGCATCGAAACTCATCTCCGTCGACGCTTCCAAGACAAAGCCAACGCGCACGATTGTGCTGTCGTGGACGCCACCATTCGACACCACGGGTCCCGACGGCGAGCCAAATAAGGTTGCAGGTTTCGACACCAAGTTTTATAATGGCGACATCGACGAAGACGGCACCACGATTACGAGTGGCGAGGCGAGCGCAAGTATGAAGTCAATCGTGGAATTTTGCGAAGGTGAGGCGATGGTGCTTTCCGGCACATATTCGGCGGGAATTGGCATCAGTGCACCAAACGTTGGACGCATTATCCTGATGGAGCCGCCAATGAGCCTCGACACATTCTGCCGCCTCAGCGGACGCGCCGATAGCAGCAAGCCGCCCAAGATAGACATCCTCCTCAACACCGCGCCCAAGGATTTTCTTGGACAGGAGACCGTGCGCGACGATATGGGCAACCTCTCGACGGCGCAGAATATCATAGCCACCAATTTTGACACGGCGGCGAGCCTCACGCGCCTTCTCGACCTTGCGCCCGGCGCGTCCAAGGAAAAGACTGTGATGCATGAGATTTTGGACGGCGTGATGTTCCCCGAGCGCACCGACCGTCAGAATATCATTGAGGCTGTCTTCAACGAGTTTAATGTGGTGATAGAGACCGACACCGAACCTATGGTGCGCCCCTATCAACTCTACATCTACACGCAAAACCGCACCAAGAGTCTCGGCTACATCGACTTCCGTAGTCGCACCCTAAATATGCCTGAGATGCAATACGACAGGCCGTTGGCGGAGAAGATACAGTCGTATATTTTGGACATCATCAACGACAATACCGACGACCCCTTGGCATACCTCGCATCGATGGAAAATGAATCGCCCGCCGAGGAAAACGACGGCATACAGACCGCCCTCGACGCCATCATGGAAGGCAAGAAGACGCAGGTGGTCATTCCTTTTTATAACAACACTTTTGCCGACGCCGCCAACTTGCTCAATCAAAACCTCGGCACATCTGTCAAGGCTCTCGATTTGCTGCATTGTTACGGCAAGACCGACAATTACAACGACTTTGAGAAACTCATTGCCGCCGAGACCGACGCACGTCCGCGCACCCTCGAAGACCGCCGCAAATTGGAGTTCAGAAACCTCTACGCCAAGATGCGCAACGGCAAGGACACATTGCTCGCGGTGTCGAGATTGAAGGAGATAGACATCATCGACGATTACCTCGTCAACCGCGCCACGGGTACTGTTACTGTAAATCTGACAAAGCACAACAAGGATTTCTATCGTATGAAACTCCTGCCCATCTTGCAGCGAAACCTCACCAAAGAGCGTATGCTTGCCTATATGACGGACATCGAGGAGGAGAAATACCTTGTGATGGAAAAATACACCGACGTCCTCATCGACTTTTTCTACTCGGAGATTTATCCGTTGTACGAGAGGTCGGCTATGGAATCGAGCAAGTTTTTCAAGGCGGTTCTCGACCGTCAGAAAAACGATACTATCACCAAACAGAGTGTGGTAAGCAATTTGCAGAATTATTTCACGTCGCGATACAAATGTAGTTTTGTGTTTGGCGAGGCGATGGCTACCAACACGGCGGGCGTTGACAAGATTTTTGGGTTGATAGAGAATGCAGGCAGCAACATCAATTCGTTGATGAACCTCCAGGAGACCATCTCCCTCGAAACCCCCGAAAACCGCACCGCCGCCAACAAAATCATCTATGGCTACTGCCGCCTGTTTACCGACAAGACGCACGCAGCACAGTCGCGCTACGACGCATTTGCCAATATCAGCGACGGTCTCTCGGAGTACCGCCGTCAAAAGAGCGTCAAGGATTTTGTGGAGGATTTGGACGCCATCACCGACAAGATTGCGAGCGAAAACCTCGACCTCAAAGATGAGGCGGAGAAGATCCTGCCGTTGCAGATACACCACAATTGGCTGCGGTGGTTCAATAGTCAGGTGCTAAAAGTGCCGATGGACGCGCAGTAAAATTAATGTGAAACTTTTTTTGACTTCAAAGATATGAAAGAACTTATCAACAACGAACTTGTACAGTTGCAGAAGGATTTGGAGAACCTTCAATCGGCAAGCAATATGATTTCGCAGGCGGGCAAGGCGTCGGACGCTGTAATCGCGGAGGCGAAGGGCATCCACGAGGATTTTGCCAAAAACCTCGACCGCCTAACGTCTCTATACACCGAGTTTCTCGAAGCCGCCAACAAACAGTCGGACCAAAACCAACAACTCGTCGTTGAGCACGTGCGCAGCACCATCACCTCGCAGACGTCGCTTT
>JAFXMJ010000326.1 GCA_017530465.1 Bacteroidales bacterium | reverse complement strand
TTGTCTGATTTTAGCAAGGCGACGGTAAAGCGTTGGGACGAGGTAATTGATGAAGAAACAAACGAGAAGCCTTATCCGTATTCTGACATTTCGGTAATCCGCACCGCCAATCTCGATGCCTTTGGCAACAAGTGGAAGGATTTCACCGACCAACTCATCTCCGCATACGAGAGCGGCGACGAGGGTGTCAAGGAAGCCATCGACGAGGTAACAGCCGCAATGATGCCGATGGAATGTGCGTTTCCGTTGTACGATATGAATTTCTAAGCCGAGCAAATCATCGCAGCTGTTCCCGATTATTTTGACAAATCGCTTTCACAAGACCTTGCCGACGCTTACGACGGCTACATCGTTTGTCGCAAGGCAAGCACTGACTTGGAAAAATACGGCTACAAGATTGGCACGAGCATTTTGTTCGGCTGCAACAATCATTTTACGAGTTACAGCTGGGCAGAGGATGAAGAAACCGGCGAGCAGTATTTGGACGGTTACGTAACATACGAGGCCGACGGCACGATGAATTTTTATGATGCCGACGGCACTAAGTATGACCAGGATATTTGGAACGGCAATTTTGAAATCACCTACAAGCGTCTCAAATTTGACCAGCTCACACATTGGAGCGATTGGATAGCCATCAACACCCAAGAAGCATCGGCATACAGCCCGTCGGGATTGTTTTACGAAATCACCGACGAGGGCTTTGAGCCGATAGAATACGAGGAAGAAGAGTAACGCGGAAGCAATCAAATACCATCCACCATCACAAAAGCAGCCCAATAGAGCGGGTTCGGGTATTTTTTGCGGACAGTTTCGAGGGCGGCGATGAAGGCGGCACGTTTTGACTGCCCGGCGGTCAGGTGCTTGAAAAAATCTATCATGAGCAATTGTGTCGGCTCGTCGGCTACTTTCCAAAGGCTCATCACGATGGTCTGAGCACCTGCTTTTTTGAAACCACGTTGAAGTCCAAACACACCGTCGCCGGTAATCTCGCCCAATCCTGTCTGACACGCCGACAATACCACAAGGTCAAGTCCACGGAAATCCAACCTCGAAATTTCCTTTGCGGTCAATACTCCGTCGTCAACACCTTGCGGGATTTCCTTGTTGCGTCGTGGGTCAAGTGCTGAATTTGCGCCTGCAAAGAGCAACCCGCTGCAACTCAGCGAACGGTCTTCCTTGGTCTGCTCTTGTGCGGTGGTATAAAATTGCAGTCCTGCGTTTTCCAAGTCAACCTCTGATTCGTAAAAACCGTGTGTACCGATGTGCAGGATTTTCAGCCCTGTGCCTGAGAGACGCTTGAAAGATTCTTCGGTGGCATCGGCGTCGCTGATTGCGGCAACATCATAATTGGCTGTGCGCAAAAGGGTAGCCACTGCCTCAGATTCCAGCCGTGTGCCGTCGAGATACGCCATACCACTGCCGCGATATTTGTCGCTGATTACGGGAATGTCGATGATGGTATCTTGGTCGTACTTATCGAGAACCACCGACCGCCAGTCGTCATCCGAAAATTCGTACTGTATGCCGCCGTATGTTGCAGCCTTTTTGAGGGTATTTGGTTTGTATTCCAAGGCAAGTTCGCGTGTGGACGACAGGCGGTAGGCGTCGTATTTAGTGGCGAATATATTGCCCTTCTCGTCGGGGAGATACTCGATGCCGATGGTGTGCAATTGTCCCGAAGGCGAGAAATAGACCTTATTCACGCCTTGCAGATGCGTTGTCAACGGTTTCCAGATGAGGTTGTAGAGTTTTGGCGTCTTGTAATAATCGCTTGTTTTGATGTCGTAGAAGTCATTGAGAGCAAAGAGCCCTACACATTTTGGGGACTTCATGCCTTTTTTGAGGATGAAGGCGGCATAGTAAGTGTTTCTTTCGTCAGTGTCCTTGAAATTTGCGAACTCAATTGCAATATCACCGTCCTTCAATTTTTTCTGAATTTCAGTCCAGTCAATCACGAGGTTTCCGATGTAGTCGCCGAGTCGCAATGCGAGGGTTGTGAGTTCGTGTTCTTCGTGGGTGATAGCCTTAGCGAGCGAATCTGCATTGATTGTCCTTTGAACCGTTGGAATGTGGTAAAGGCTGTCAAGCGATGCACGAGTTTTTTTTAATTTGTAATAACGCTCTTTCAAGTCCGAACTGCCTTTTTGCTCGATTAGGTTCAGTATTTCAAATTCGGAATTTAAGAGAAACCCTTTCGAAAATACGATGCTATTAAAGGCGAGTCCGGCGAGAACAGTGTCATTGTCTGCCGAACATTTATATGATGCGTATGGCAAATTCTCGCCAAAAAAATCGGCGTCTAAATGATATTTGTCATTCCACTTTTTTGCGCGTTCATCATTAGACAGGCCAGCAAAGGCATTTACCAATTTTGAGATTCTGGCATGATAAATTTTCTTATACAATTCAGCCCCTTCGTCATATTGTTTAGCAGATAGTTGATAATCTGCAAGAATGCGCCACCAATAATCAGTGTATGGCATCCCTCGATATTCTATTTCGTGTTCTATAGCAAGCGTTTGATATTTGACAGCGTCGGCATAGTAGTTACCAATATTACAATACGATGCAAGCAAATTCAATGACCCGCCATATTTGGAACAAAAACGATAAAGTGTGTCTTTTTTCTCATCTTCCACTGCATTTTTCTTAAATATCTCCACTGCCATCTGTTGCAACTTGATGGCAGTGTCTATATTGTCTCCACGACCGTGATATGCAGCACGCGCATAATAATTGGCAATACACCTTAACGTATTTGCATATTCAGAATTGTCTTCTCCAAATACTTTTTTGGCGATTTTTGTTGCCTCATTTCCATACTTGATTGCCACTGAATCGTTACCTATCACAGAGTAACTCAGCGCAAGGCTATTCAACGCCGTTAGGTATTCTGCACTTTCTGCGCCATATACTTTTTTAGAAAGTTCCATTACTTGAACTCTAAGCCTGATACTTTCCGTAGTATCAACTTCTTCACAATGCATGGCAAGTGATTCCAACTGCTCAATGTATCTGGGACTTTCTTCACCATATTTTTTCTTGATGAGTTCCAAAGCGCGTTTATAGCACTTTATTTCTTCTTCAACATTATATTTACCCCAATGGCCATAGTAAAATCCAAGGTTGTTCAATACAACAATATAGTTGTCGCTGTCTTCGCCTTCTCGTTTCTTAGTAATTTCTGCAACTTCAGTTAGAAGTCTGACGACCTCATCAAAATTATTTGTGTTAACATTAAACCCAATAAGTTCATTTAAAGAATAAAGATATTGGTCGGATTCCTCGCCAAAAGCATTCTTGTAGATTTCAGCAGCATCATTCTTATAATCAAATGCCGCTGCATAATGTTTAATACTAAACCAGTAATCAGCCATTCCATTCTTAATATCGGCTATTTCGAGTGCGGAGCGGTAATAGTTTGGCGATGAAGGGTTTAATGTGGCTTTTTCAAGGGTGTCGGCTTTTTGGAAATACGAGAAGGCGTCGTATGGATGGTCTTTTTTGAGTTCCATTCCGTAATTGTAATAATCATCAGCCCCCGCCTTGCCGCTAAAGAAAAACTTCATTTTGGCAAGTGTCTTTTTTGCGGTGACGTATTCAGGATGTTTTCTGCCGTAAACACGTTTGCAGTAATTGATTGCTTGGATTTGATGTTCGATAGCCAAGTCAGGGTTGGAGTGTTTGAAGAAAAAGTTAGCAAGGTCAGAATAGCATATAATTAACTGCTTTGCCGAGCGGTTGTAGTTGTCTGACTTCTTGTTGAGTTGTGCCATTTCAAGCGAATCACTTTTCAGCAAAACAGGAATCGCCAGATGCGACTGTTCCGTCCTATAAAGGTCCATGCCTTTGCTGTAATAGTCATTAGCCGTGCTGTCCTGACCGAGCACAAAGAGCGGCAGGAGAAGCAATATTAACGTAATGATGTTTTTCATGGCAATTAATCTATGTTTACAATTTCGTAATTCATACTGCCGAGGCCGATTTTGGCAGCGTGTTCG
>JAFXMJ010000325.1 GCA_017530465.1 Bacteroidales bacterium | reverse complement strand
GCCGCAAGTAAGTTTGTCAAAAAACTTCCTTGCGGCTGAAATTTTGTATATAATAATTTTGATTATAATCAATTATTATATTTATCTTTGCAAACGCATTAACAACAATAACGACTTACAATTATGAAAAAATCATTTATAATCATTCCTGCCATTGCGCTATTGGCATCGTGTGGCGGCGGACAACAGACGCAACAAAACACCGACACCGCCAATGGTAGAGACGGACAGCCGTCCGTCTCTACAACCGAACCAACGAAACCCGCCCCTGATTTCCCCGAACCAACCACCAACGTCGCCTACGAGGTCGCTCTACTACTCAACCCACAGGCAAAAAAACACCAGCCTGCCGACACAGCCAGCAAGTTGGAATTTTCGTTTGAATTTGAAGGCCAAGAGAATTATGACCTTGATCCCGTTGCCACTATCCGCTGTATGAACCACATTGACGGAGGCTACATCGCCATTTACCAAGAGAAGGAAGAAGGCACACTTGGCGACGGTTATATCGAACACATCGGCAAATTCGACGCATATCTCTACAAGGACGGCAAACTGACGCCCAAACAGGATTTGCTGCCCAAACCGACTTTCGCCAACTTCGAGGCACAGGACGCACTTATAATGATGGGACACGAGCAAAACATCGCCGATTTCATCAGCAAAGGCAACAAATTCACCTACTACTTGGAGAAAGACAACAAATTGGCAGTATGTACCAATCCCGATTTGACAAGTGCTGATTATACCACGGTATATTACGATTGGAACGGCAAGCAATTCACCACTGCCAACTATGAATCCCAAAGGTCGATGATGCTCATCAGCGGCAAAGGTCTCGGCAAAATCCTCTTGGGCAGCGATGCTCCTGGCGATATTAAAGGATTCAATAAGGAACAGATAGGCAACAATGTAATTTACAGCAAGTTTGGCAAGAAATATTTTTCACTTGCACTCTCCTCAAACAACAAGATTGACACCATCACGGTACACACGTGGCTTTACTCATTCCCGATGGCGGGTCTGTGGGGCGAAAATTTCTATCACGTAGGAACTGCGCCTGTTGACGATTGTTTTGGCGACGCACAATCCAACCGCGATGAAGATTATTTCATTTTCAAAAACGGCTCTTGGGTGCGCCACGTGGCAAAGGACGGCGGCATCATCGATTTCATCACAACCCCCAAGGCTCTCAAAGGCGTAAAAGGCACTGAGGGCAAAATTGTAATGCCCAAACCTCCGTCATTTGAAGGCAGCGACATCTCCGATTGGGACGAAAAAGTAACCCTCATCAAAATCTACAAAACCGCGCCATTCTGCGAGACCTGCGCCACAACCTCCGACAACGACAACGTCCTCAAAATCCGCAAGATGTACAACGCTGTCGCCAACGACAAGAACCTCGTGAAAAAACACATCGAAATCGAGGACGAAGAATCGGGCTATCCCTGCGATTACGATTATTTCTACAAGGACGGCGACCTCGTAATGGTGCAGATGACCACCGGCGACGGCACAATGGTCGATACCAAAATCTATATGCAAGACGGCTACCCATATTTTTGCTTCAACGTCACCACCTACCCCGACAACACCAAAGACGAAGATCGCATCTACATGTGCGCTGGCAAGATTTTCAAGTATCTTGACACCCAGAAGAAAGACCTCAACGTAAACGACGACGTGGTTACACGTGCGCAAATAAGCATCAACAGCATCGTCCAAGTAGCATTGGATAACGAAAAAAAGGCCAAATAAATCTGCATTATTATGAAAAAGACAATCCTAATCCTCACAGCCATAGCCACCTTGGCATCCTGCGGAGGCGGTACGGGTTCTGGTTCTAGTAGAGACGGTGTGCACGCCGTCTCTACAACCGATACCACCGCCAATGAATCCGCGTCCCAATCCACGACCACATACCAATACGTAGAACCCAAGGAAGACATCGCAAAAATAATCTTAGACTCGCTCGTCAACAACGACTACATAGATCCAGACATTTGGTCTGCCATTGCTGAAGCTGACGATGACAACGAATTGGATGAGTGTTTCGACACTATATCCAATACCTACCGCCACTTCTCGCAAAACAAATGGGCGAGGTACGACAATTACAGTTACAATGCCGAAATCGCCCTCAAATGCTACCAGACCAACAAATCCGAATGGATTGGAGTGGTGATGAAATCAATCTATACTTTTGCAGACGGCGACGAAACTGAATCAAAAGGCGTTTACCCTGTGCTTTACAGCAATGGCAAACTCACCCGCCTCGACAGCTCTAAGGTGTTCCCGACAGAATTGCTGCGAGTTTTGAAATTGGTCGGCGAAACCAATTCTATCCACTGGCGTTTTGAAAACACATATTTCGCGACCTACAGCGACAACTACTGGCCAGTCAGATTCTTGTTTGACGGCGAAAAGTTTGTCACCGACCCCGCCACGCCGCTATTGTTCAATGTGCTTGCATACGGCGACGGCGACTTCAACTGGGTGGACAACAATGCCAACAAATACTGGATACAACTCAACTCGACACCGGACTCAAAGGACAACATCCAGCCCGACGGCACTTTAAAAGCCGACGGCAAGACCCTCGCCAAATTTGAAATCACCGACGGCAAGGTGATGGGCTACACGCTACTCGACCCGAGCTGCGGCGTGGCGCAGAACACAAAGAGCGATTCTGTGGTTGGCAAGCCTGTTGCTATTGGACAACCCATCAAAAACGTCCTCGACCGCCCTCGTGTCAATTCGATGAAAGACACCACCGAGACATCAGGCATAAAAGACGGCAAATTTGTTGTTTTGCAGCACGTTAAGCGCGACGATTACTACAATTTCGACATCTATCACGAGTTCATCGCCAAGGACGAAAACTCCAACATCGAATCAATCCGTATCTACTGCACGCCCTACACCGCGTCGCTCGAAGACGACATCAAAAACAACAAAAACATGACGCCAGAGTTCAGGGAGGCTTTCAACACATTCAAGTTTACGGAACGTTATCCCAAATGCGGCACTTACAGTCATTTAATTGGCGGGGCATCCGATTTGTACTTGAAATTTAGCGACGGGGCATACTTCTTCGTGGCATACCAATTGGACGACGGAGGATTGTTGATATTGGTGGCTAACGCACTAAGCGTCAGGGATGCTGACCAGAAAAATATCAAGGCTTGGATTTATAAAAATGGTAATTTTGACGAAACTCAATGCAGTCTGCCCAAGCCTCCCGCAGAATTCAGCGATATGGACTTTGAAATGGAATTCCGCGAAGACGGATTGCACTACTCCAACTACTCTGAAAAAGAGTTTCTCAGTTACCCTTGGAACGGCAAGAAATTCGTCAACCAATACGAGGAGGAAGAAACAGCTAACGACACAATCAACGATTCAAAGTAACACTATGAAAAAAATCCTAATCCCAGCCCTCGCCCTCGCGACCCTCGCATCATGTGGCGGAGGCACAAAGACACAGAACGCCGGCACGGCATCAGATACCACTGCCAATGGTAGAGACGGTGTGCACACCGTCTCTACGACCGACACCACCAGTCGTGACAGTGTGCAAACCGTTGCCACACCAGAACCTGCCATTAACGCTACAGAACTCACCGAAATCGCCATGAAAATCCTGAAAGAGAAATTGAAGGTAGGAGGCGTCACAATGGACAAAATCACCAGCTCGTCCAAAGGCGTATTCAACAACAAGGAATACGAGGACGAATGGTTCAGGTTTTTCAAGCACGACGACGGCAATTTTTCAAGTTATTGGTACAATTACTTCTTCCCCAAAAAAGACGGAGGCTACATAGTGATAGCCGTGGCGACCAATGCCGGCGGCGACGCATACGAACCCACATACAACTTCCACATCTATGACTGCAAAGACGGCAAAATAGCCGACGGCACCAAATATCTGAAACCCACCGCCAACGACTACTACGCCAACTTTGCCGACTTCCCAAAGCCAGCAGCCGAAGCCATCAACGATGCCATCGACGAAGAAACACGCTACGAAGTAGTGGACAGCAAGAAAGTGGAAGTCAGCTTCTTCCCGTGGTCTTTTGAGGGCGACGACCCCGAAGATGCAGCATTTGTGTTGCCCAGACCTCTGAGGGGCTTCGACAGCAAGGACGGCGACATATTCCCGACAATCACCTACATCTGGGACGGCGAGAAATTCATCAAATAATCAAAAAACGGAATCACTATGAATTTCAAGAGAATCACAGTGAAGCACAACCTCATCCTGATTGCAATCATGATATGTTGCATAGGCGGCTGTCACTTTATCAACAAATATGACAGCAAACAAGCTGGCAAAATTGAGGACGAAATGAGGCAGCTGCCGCTCATATCCGCACAAGACATCTCGGATGCGATCGCCTCAGAAGAGCCAAAGTACTACCTCTTTATGAACCACCAGTTTGACATGTGCGAAACGGTCAAAGACCCCAGCGGGAAATTCGCGGGCGACTTCCTGTACCTCTCATACACCGCATACAAGTGGAAAGAAGAGAAAAGGGACAAGAATGGCAATATAAAACAATCCGAAGGCTGGCACTACCATGACAGCGATACCAAGTATGGCAAATTGTTTTTGGACAAGAGAACAGCTCTCGACGACTTCAATTCTACAACGACATTCACTGACCACACTCTCAACAAAACAACAGTCAACAAAGATGCCAAAAAATATGAATACAAATACCTACCGAAAGACCAAAAATTCACTTTCGTAGCCAAATTGGGACAAAACAAGGCAGAGCTTGGCTACAAAGGCGCACACGTACTTGCTACCCATTATGACGACCTTGTCCAAAAGACGATAACTGAAAAGAAAAACACAGGAGCAGAATGTTTCTTTTTTATAATCTGCACAGCTATCGCCATATTCATACTCCAGGATATGAAAAAGAATTGACAATTGTGGAGGTCTAACAAAAACAAAAATTGAATCATGAAAAAATACATCATCATCCCCGCACTCGCCGCAATGACCCTTATGTCGTGCGGCGGAGGCACAACGACACAAAACAACGGCACACAATCAGATACCGCCGCCAATGGTAGAGACGGTGTGCACACCGTCTCTACAACAACGGAATCAACGACAACGGAAACATCCCCCGCCGAAGACACCGGCGAAGGCGCACTGCCCGAATTGGTATTCGACAATTTGGAATTTTCAAAAAAGGATTACGCCAAAGACAGCGACATACCGCCGATAATCAAGACCGCCAAACGCGTTGTCATCAAGGGCGACAAGATAATAATCTCCGACGGCAAAAACGAGATTCCGCTCCAATTGGACTTGGCATCGTCGGAAGAAGAGGCGTGGCCCGACAGTTACCGCTGGACATTTAGTACGATTGCCACCAAAGACATCCCCTCGTTCACATTTGCAATTGCAAGCGAATATGAGGAGGCGTGCGTAGCAAGACACGAAGACCCAAAGACACGTTTCATTAATCTGGAAGCCACCAACCTGTGGACGCTTTCTCCCAAAAACTTCAACTCCTGGGACAATCTCCACCGCAAAATGGCGGCGAAATACCCTTCTGACGAAGATTATCAGCGAGAAATCGACTACATCAACCGCGAAGAGCCCGATCCCTCCGACTTCTTTGACGACGAGGATGACGGCGGCGATGTTTCCGCGAACGACGGCAACATCATCAACGACGTAGTGAATGATTTGGTGACGTTCTACGACCCGTATGGAATGTTTGAAGGCGAAGAAACGATAAGCGCAGAGCGCGTAGCCGCCAACCGCAAGGACATCAAAATCATAAGCCCGACGATGGCAAAATTTCAGGCGACAGGCCCGGCGGAGACGTTCTCGGAGACATTCGTTTGCTACAAGCACAAGAACGGCACGTGGGTGGTGTTGGATTATTTCAAGGACGACACAAGCCCCTTCTGCAAAATGAGCGCATACGAATTTAAGAAT
>JAFXMJ010000324.1 GCA_017530465.1 Bacteroidales bacterium | reverse complement strand
ATGTGCGGAGACCCGCAATTTGGCGCCTGTGGTGTCTGGTTGGAAAACTTATCCGGAAATTGTGGAAGGAAGCCTGAACGACCAGCCGTTGGCATCCACGTTGGCGAGACTCTGACGCATAAGGGTGTCCGCCTGCTTATTTTTGATGTCGGTGTATTCCTGGACGGAGATATTGCCGTCGAGGAACGCCGACGCCATTGCCTTCTGCACTTTTTCCTCGGCAAGGATGAGTTCAGCTTTTGCCGCCTCCACCTGCGCCTTGGCTCGGGCTACTTTGAGCGATGCGCCCACGTCGTTGCCTATCTTAATATCAGAAACGTCCACAGAAAGAATTTCGTATGCAGAACTTGTGCTGATTGCGGCAGAATTTTCCACCTTGTCGGCCACAAGATACGGATTTTGAAGGATTTCGGTGTGGCTCTGTGCGAGACCAATTTGCGTTGCGAGAGCCTCGTTGACACGCGCAAGCACGGTGTCGGCACTTACGCCGCCGATGATGTTCTTGATTTGGGAGCGAAGTGTCACTTTCACCTTCATGGTAAGCTCCACGCCGTCGCGAGCCACGCCGCGCACACCATCGGTCTCCACCACGATGGGGTTGATGGCGGGTTTTATAGCTTCAACTACATCCATACCGGCAAGGTCGATTTTGCAGATGTCTTCAAATTCAAATCCCGTCAACTTGGCTTTCTTTGCCGAAATGTAAGCCTCGATGGTCTTCTTGAGGTTGCCGCCAGCGAGGTAGTGCTTTTTGAGACGACCGAGGTCAAGCTCTGCCTTGATGTCGTCGCCGGCGTTGTCGGCAATGTTTTTGGCTTTGATGAGGTCGCCGACGTTGCCGCCCGCAAGGTAAAACTCCGAAAGTTCAGGGATTGAGGTCTTTATCTGGGCGTTCATAGCGTTGATTTGCGCGTGAACAATTGCACCTACGTCCACCTTACGGAGATAGAGCTGCGCCATATCGTCAAACTTGATATCCTTTACGTTGGCAGCCATAGCTCGAATCATAGTAGCAACCACGACGTCGAGGTCAACTTTTGCCAAATAGTATTTCATAAGTTCGGGCAGGCTCAATGTACGAAGTCCGGCGTTGTATGCCGTCACCATAAGGTTGATGAGTTTTGCCTGGGGGATATTCTGCCAACGCATCTTGATGAGCAAGAGCCACGAGATGTTCACTTTGGAGAGTTTGGCGTTGAACCACAGCTTGATGGGCACCATTGCGATGAAAAACCAAACGATAAGTCCCGCAAAACCCACCGTAATCACAAGTATGAGGAATCCGTCCCAAAACGAAACACCCTCGCCGTTATTGGCCTCATCGTCAATGAGCGAATCTTCGAGATTGATTGGTCCTCCATTGTCGTCAGTTGGCTCGTATGGACCTTCAATTTCTTCTCCACATGATGTAGCCACCAGCGCAGCAATCATTATAACTATGTACAATAAATATCTTTTCATATCATTTCATTTGTTTCGATACTGTTAATCAACGGCATTTTCGTAGCCAGTAATGATGTTTTCGCCCTTGTCGGCGAGGAGGTTTGCCTTGTGGAGTTCGTTGAAATTGGGTTTGATGCCCTTTTCGTACTGCTCCACCATTGCGCGACGGAGATCTGCCTCCGCTTTTGCGCGGTCGGCTTCCGCTCGTAGACGACGGATTTCTGCATCGATTTCAGCTTGACGAAGTTTGAGCTCCGATTTAACATCCTGACCAACAACAATGTCATAAATGTTAACGTCCAACAGGTCGTAGCGGCAGACATTATTGAGTTCTGATTCGTTAACCCTGCCAGTTTTAACCTCCTTGTGCATATTCTCCTCATTGACACGGAACAAGACTCTATGCGAAATATCAGGCAAAGTTTTTAAGATGGCATCAAGATTTTCAGCAGTTTCAAGTTCCATCGTTACAGCCTCATTGATACGCTTATATAGAATATCCTTGCCATAGCCTGAAAAAATCAATGCAAGTTTACCTCGCACCGTAGCATTAATCTTTGGCGTTATCTGTATGCCATCTTTGGTAACACACACGACATCAGGCTCTACCTTATCAACCGTAGGAGTTTTGCCCCAATTCAATGCCAATTTCAAATCCCAATCCTCGGATTCACATATCTGCGTACCCAACTTGAAATCCAAGTTCAAATCATTTTTGTCACCGAGCCTTATGGCTTCAATTACAGGCATCACACTGCCAAACTTAATGAAATGCTTTTTGAGATTATCGTAATTGATACCACGGTCGAAGGAGGAAGGCTTCAGTTCTTTGAGTTCGTCCTCAGTCATATCGCCCTCCTCACGAGCCAAACGCAAATTGTCTTCAAACTCTTCCTCACATCGTTTTTCGACATCTTTTGCAATCTTCAACCCTTTCACATAATCGTACAAGTCAGCCTCTGGACGTGAATATTCCACAAGATGATCTTTTGAGAGCGGCGTACCGTCTTCTGATGGCAGTTTGTGTTCCAATGCATAATGGTATGCCTTGACAAACTTAACAACATCACAATGTGTGGTAGAAATGTAGAGCATAAGCTCATCAGGCGTAATATCAAGCTTGTACTCATTGGCTTTTATCAACGCCTTTACAAGCTGCGTAACATCGTTACCCTGGATGTTTTGACGGATGAGGTCGTTTTGGTCTATGCTGATGCCCTTGTTGGATGCCTTGATGACATTGGAAACCAAATTGTCAAACTGTTCGTCTGACAAAGAATATAGATCCATCATCGAGAAATTAATGTTGACACCCGCATTGTGCGCCCGTATCATCACGTCGGTGAAACGCTTGACATCGCGCTTCATACCGTAAAGCGTCTTCAATATCTCTACCGTTACCTTAAAACTGTCGGAATAATCAATGACGTTCGACTTGTCTATCATCATACTTTCCGACTCTGACATGTAGACACCTTCATACTTGGCTCGGATAAGGGATTGGATTATTATTTTGAGTCCTTCGTCGTCCACACTGTTGATAAGGTATTTTTCATCTATTTCGATGCCAGATCTTTTTGCAAGAATGTCAAGATTTACAAAAAGCGGGAAATCCCTCTCTTTTGAAATGAATTCTATCGCCGTATCAAAGTCGATACCCAAATCTGCATTTACCTGATCTATCCATGCCCTTGACACAGGCTCAAGCACGTCTTTTTTCCTGCAAACTCTATACAGCTTTATCATACTGTCTATCTCGAATGTTTCATCCACACTCCGAATAAACCTAAAACAACGATAAAACTTGTCGAAATCTGAATCTGGAATTGAATATTCATCGTCGCTGTCTTCTTTAAGCTGAGATAAACCAATGCTATCTTTCAACTTTGAAACATTGAATGCGACGTCGAGTCCATTATCCATATCCAACAAGAAATCACCCGAAGCGGCATAGCTTTTCTTAATTCTGTCCAAAGTCTTAATCTGATCCTCGTCTTTCTGAAAATTGAGACGAAGGAACTTGAAGACATTCTTCCAAACTTTTCTACGCTTTATGCCCTTTTCTTTCAAAAATTTGACAAATGACTTCTTTGCTTTCCTGATTGGGGTTTCGCTGCGCACATGCGAAACAAAAGCAATCACAGTAATAGCAATCACTATTACTACAACCCCAACCAAGATCCATTCTAACGTACTCATGCTTAGTTCTGTTTTACTCCGTTAACAAATGTGGCGACGTATGATTCGGCGAAGCCTTGTCCGGCGAGCTGCTTCTGGAGCACGGTGGCCTGTTCGCGTGTCTTGCAATCTCCGACGGTATATACCGTGTATTTGCCAGACTGCGAGGTGTGCACCGTGTAGCCTTTGGCTTTGAGATTGTTGATGCGCTTCTGGATGTCGCCATTGGGATTGCTGGCAAATGCACCTATCTGCACCCTGTAAACCGTGCCGGTAGTGGTGGTAGTGCCGCTGTCTTTGTCTTTATCTTTGCCGCCATTGGCACTGCCAATATTGACACCATTTACCACCTTTACAATATATGCGTCATCGTAGCCCGACTCACGGAGCGCGTTGAGACTTGCGGTGGCGATGTTTTTGTCATTGGAGATGCCTGTATAATAACGATAAAGTCCGCCGTCGTTCTGATCGTAATACAACTCATTGACATTGAATGCGTCAAGTCCGAGGAGCTTAGGCAATGCAGCTATCTGCACGGCATATACCGTAGAGCCGAGCATCGAGAGCGGCAGAGCGTCGCCAGTGCGCTTGGCTTTGTTGTCAACTACAATGGGCGAATTGCCGTCGCGTCCAGCATTGAGGGTCTTGAGCTCCTTCTGCACGTTGGCCTGGTAATTGGCGGATTTTTCAGCCACATTGCGAGCCGCCGTAAGATTCACCTTCTTGCCGTTGGTGAACGCCACCACCTGCGCATTGGTATAACCTTCGTTTTTGGCGATGGCAGACGCCGCCAATGCTGCGTCGTATGTCTGGAATGTACCTATATAATAACGCATCGGGGTGATGCCCTTGAGGTTTTGCGCGAGGAAGTTGGACACCGTGGGGAAGTCCACCGGCTCCACCATCTCCTTGTAAATGCCCGCCTCCACGCTAAATATAGTGCCCTGCGGGAATGTGTAGGGCTTCATCCTCTGGTCGTCGCGAGTGTAATTGAATGTGCCAATCACAGCAGCGTTGGACGATGCCAAATCGGGTGTGTGGGTCTTGGCTGCGGTCTTAGCCGTTGTGCCAGATGTGTTGGTCTTGTTGGCATTGGCGTTTGACTTGTTGGTGGCGTTTGACTTGTTGGTGTTGGTCGAAGTATTCTTATTGGTCGGGGTAGTCTTGTTGGCGTTTGACTTGCTATTGTCGGCTACGTCAACGACCTGATTGGCGGGCTTGGCGTCCTTGGAGGGATTGGTCTTCGTCTTGTTGGCGTTGTTGGCAGTGGTCTGCGTACCTGTATCGCCCGACTCGTCCATCATAAAGTCCATCACAATGTCGTTGTGACGCTCCACAGCACTCGATACGAGCGACCTGCGCTCACGTTCAGGCTGCTGACCGAGATAGAGTGCAAGGGCGTTTTCCATATATTGGAGTGCCTGGAGTTTTGCCTCGTTGCCTTCGGAAAGCAATGTGTATTTCTCCACGTTGCTCAATTGCTTGGCAGCCATCTCCTCGTATGTCTTGGACATCTGGTAGAGATCTTCAGCGTTGCGCTCCCACCTCTCGCCAAGCGCGCTCTTGTCCATATACGTGCCGGTGTTGCTCTTTTGGATGCGGAACGACGGGATATACTTCTTATATATTTCATATAAGGTGTTGTTGTTTTTGGAAGCGAGGGTGACGCCTTTCAGGAGATTGCTGCACTCGCTGAGTTCGCTCTCCTGCGCCATCTGCTCGTAATACTCGTGCACAGCCTTGTTGTCCACGTTGGAATATACGCGGAAGGTGTCAGCCTCGCTGCCTTTCTGCACTGCGGTGGCAAAATAGTCGGCAATTGCAGCTTCGTCGATAGAAATCTTGTCGATTTTCTGACGGTCAGCGTCGGTGAGACCAAGCAGAGTGGTGAGCTCGCGGTAACGCAACCTATAGAGGTTGGAGTCCTTGTCGAAGTCGTAATGCTCCAATGCAACGAGTTTGGGAATCTCCACATTCTTGGTGGTGTCGGGCATATACTGTTTGTGGATGTCGATGTACTGTGTGTAATCTATCTTGGGGTCGCCCTTGCAGATGGCAAGCGCAAGTTCCTGATAATGAACGGCGTTAACGAGGTTGGTGTAGATGGCGCGGTTGGACTCAAGAGTGTTTTCGGCGGTGATTTGCGCCTTGGTGGAATCTGCGCTGTGGTAGAGCTGGTAAGCACGCTCGGAGAGACTGCGGGCGGCCTTGAGGCTCATCTGCGCGGTGTCCTTGGTGAGCTGCATTATCTTGTCGAAATACACCGAGCGGTATATCGACGCCGCCTTCTCGAATGTCTTGAGGGCGGTGAGCTCCTGCGATGCAGCCTTGGCGGCGAGTTTTGCCGACTGCTTCTGAATCTTTGCCGACTGACCCGAAATTATCTTCAAGTCGTCCGCCTGTTTTTGGATTGCAACAGCGAGAACTGTCGCCTCCTCAGCCTTGGCGCGGTATTTTTCAGCCTTGTCGAGCTTGGAAAACTCCTTGTCGTTGAACATATCGTGATAATACGCCTGCTTGCTGAGCCTGAACCCGTCGTCGTCGGACGAAATCCGCTGCGACAGTTGTATATTGTTGATATTTAATGCGTTATAATCGCTGCCATTGTTAGGCACATATCCTGCGGCTATCAATGCCGGGGCTGCCAATGCTAATATTATATGCAAAGTTTTCATCGTTGGAATGTTTTTTTGTTATTTGAGGACAAATGTAATACATTTTCTACAAAATAAAAAAAACAATTAGAAAAAAATTTTGAGAAATTAATTGCAAAACCATCTTCCATACGGAAATTTTCAGTACTTTTGTACTCGGTAAATATTGGATAACGATTTTTCTAATGACACTACAATCATCATTATACCAAAAATTCATCACTTTGCTCCGCAACGCGCTTAAAATCAGCGACGAACTTCCAGCGGAGATTTCGGCGGATGAATGGACGGAGATATACAAGTTTGCACAGAAGCAAGCGTTGCTTGGCGTTGTCTTTGAAGGCGTGAGAAAGTTGCAAGGCAAATCTGCGCCGCCTTTTGCATTGCTGATGCAATGGACCGCCACCGCCGAAAAAATCAGAACGATGAACAAAAGCTTTTATGCAGAATGTCAGCGGCTTACAAAGTTTTTTGAGGACAATGGCAGAAAGACTGCCATCCTCAAGGGACAGGCAAATTCGCTATTGTACCCCGACCAATTCATCCGTCAGCACGGCGACATCGACATCTACGTGGAAGGCGGCAAGGAGAGCGTCATCGAGCTATTGAAATCGATGAATCTATT